>NZ_JANEWM010000078.1:0-15935 GCF_028069825.1 Citrobacter sp. Igbk 14 | reverse complement strand
CATTTAAATATATAATTTTACATCTTGTTACATGTTTAACACTTGCTTTAAGATTTGTAATAGCTAGATTGAAATCAGTTGAAGTCCATTTGTTTTAATATTTTCACCCCTTTGGGTCGATATTTTATTTCTACGCAGCAGTGCAACATCTGTCAGTACTTCTGGTGCCTCTATTTTAGTAGAGACAGCTGTCAGGTGTGCGACTAAAAAGTGGAGTTTCATCATGTTTAATGAAGTCCATAGCATTCATGGTCATACATTATTGTTGATCACGAAACCTTCTTTGCAGGCAACTGCATTATTACAACATTTAAAACAATCACTGGCGCTAACCGGAAAACTACATAATATTCAACGTTCTCTGGATGATATTTCCTCCAGCTGCATTGTTTTACTGGATATGATGGAGGCAGATAAAAAACTGATCCATTACTGGCAAGATAATTTGAGCAGAAAAAACAACAATATAAAGACGTTATTGTTGAACACTCCTGATGACTACCCTTATCGGGATATCGAAAACTGGCCACATATCAATGGCGTGTTTTACGCAACTGAAGACGAACAGCGTGTCGTTAGCGGCTTGCAGGGTGTCTTACGCGGTGAATGTTACTTCACGCAAAAGCTTGCCAGTTATCTGATCACGCATTCTGGAAATTATCGTTATAACAGCACGGAGTCGGCGTTACTGACACACCGTGAAAAAGAAATACTTAATAAATTGCGTATCGGCGCCTCAAATATTGAAATCGCTCGCTCACTATTTATCAGTGAAAATACGGTAAAAACACATCTTTATAATCTTTTCAAAAAGATAGCTGTTAAAAATCGTACGCAGGCGGTCTCATGGGCCAATGATAACCTCAGGCGATAAAGCCATGAAACGCTATCTGACCTGGATTGTGGCAGCAAATTTATTCTTTGCTGTCGGGAATCTGCACGCGGCTACCAGCGTAGAGGTGGAGGTTCCCGGACTGTTAACTGATCACACTGTCTCTTCAATCGGGCATGATTTTTATCGTGCATTTAGTGACAAGTGGGAAAGTGAGTACACAGGAAATTTAACTATCAATGAAAGACCCAGTGCGCGTTGGGGAAGTTGGATCACCATAACGGTCAATCAGGACGTTATCTTCCAGACTTTTTTATTCCCCACGAAAAGAGACTTCGACAAAATTGTCGTCTTCGCATTGGCACAAACTGAGGAAGCATTAAATCGCCGGCAAATAGATCAAACACTATTAAGCACGAGCGATTTAGCGCGCGATGAATTCTAAAACATGATTTTGTCCGGAGGCTTTCATGCGTGTCAAACATGCAGTGGTTTTGCTCATGCTAATTTCACCATTAAGTTGGGCCGGAAACATGACGTTCCAGTTCCGAAACCCAAACTTTGGTGGCAACCCGAATAACGGGGCTTTTTTGTTGAACAGCGCTCAGGCGCAGAACTCCTATAAAGATCCGAGCTATAGCGATTACGGAATTGAAACCCCGTCAGCGCTGGATAACTTTACTCAGGCGATTCAGTCACAAATTCTCGGCGGCCTGCTCACCAACATTAATACCGGTAAGCCGGGAAGAATGGTGACCAATGATTTTATCATTGATATCGCTAACCGTGACGGGCAGCTGCAATTGAATGTTACCGACAGGAAATCGGGAAAAACATCGACGATCGAAGTGTCGGGTTTACAAACACAGTCAACCGATTTCTAAGCCATAGCCACGAAAGGAAAAAATCATGCAGCGCTTACTTATAATGGTTGCAGTATTTTTACTCAGCGGATGCTTAACGTCCCCACCGCAAGAAGCCGCTAAACCGACATTAATGCCTCGCGCCCAAAGTTACAAAGACTTGACGCATCTCCCGATGCCTACGGGTAAAATCTTTGTATCGGTTTACAATATCCAGGATGAAACGGGTCAGTTTAAACCTTATCCGGCAAGTAACTTCTCCACTGCCGTACCGCAAAGTGCCACGGCAATGCTGGTTACCGCACTGAAAGATTCGCGTTGGTTCATCCCGCTGGAGCGTCAGGGATTACAGAACTTACTGAACGAACGGAAAATCATCCGTGCGGCACAGGAAAACGGCACGGTTGCCATTAACAACCGAATTCCGCTGCAATCATTAACCGCGGCTAACGTAATGGTTGAAGGTTCAATCATCGGCTATGAAAGCAACGTTAAATCAGGTGGTGTCGGCGCGCGTTATTTCGGTATTGGTGCAGATACGCAATACCAACTCGATCAGATTGCGGTAAACCTGCGTGTGGTTAACGTCAGTACCGGTGAGATCCTTTCTTCGGTAAACACCAGTAAAACCATCCTGTCTTATGAAGTGCAGGCAGGGGTATTCCGTTTCATTGACTACCAACGGCTTCTGGAAGGGGAAATTGGTTATACCTCTAACGAACCGGTCATGCTTTGCCTGATGTCAGCCATTGAAACTGGCGTTATCTTCCTGATAAATGACGGTATCGATCGCGGCTTGTGGGATTTGCAGGATAAGAAACAAGTTGATAACGACATTCTGGTCAAATACCGCCATATGTCGGTACCTCCAGAGTCCTGATAATAAACAGAGAAAAAAGCGTGAGGGAAGCCTCACGCTTTTTTTTATTTACTGGTCAGTGTGGATGAAGTCGGATTTTCGCGACGTGATGCCAGCCACAGACCGCTGTTTTTCATCGCATAGCCAAACACCAATCCCAGCCCCAGAGAAGGCAGAACCAACTGCCAGTCTCCCTGCCCTGCAAATGTTGCACATGCCCCCATAAACGTGCCCGGGACAAATGAAAGCAACCATTGCTTTGCCTGGATACACATCATAAATGCGACAATTCCCGTTATGACATAACCAAGGATGTCCATATGCGGAGCAAGTGCACTACCATTAATAATCACCAACGCCCACACCACGCCGCTTAGCAGCGTACACGCCGAGATCCACAGCCCTTTCAGTCCACCTTGCGGGCAGGCAAAATAAGCCGTACAGCCCAGGAAGCCAGCCCAACTGAGTAAACCAAGAGAAACGGCCACCCATCCCCAGAGTCCGGAGAGAATGCCCGTTGTGATTGCAATAGAGAGAAGTATGTTCATGCCGCGCATCTTAGCAGAAAAACGGCATAGTAATGAGATCGTGCACACAATTTATGCAAGATGATAAATTGCGTTGCAGTATATAGTGATATAAATCACATTTATTCGTCGGTATCTTCCTGCAATTCGTCCCACATTGCGCTAATGGCATCGCGCGTCAGCGGTGCCATAGTTCGCCAGAAAGCGGTATTCGCATGCGCCTCAACTTTACCAAGGAACGTGTCGCACCAGGGAAGCAGGTAGTCAACAAACAAGGTTTCCAGTGCTTCACTCTCATCTTCTGCGGACTGGTCTTCAAGCCAGGATGCCGCCAGCAACAAGGTACCAATATGATCGGCTGGTGTATCCGCCAGCGGCATTCCACGTGCTGAAAGGAATGCACGAACATCTGCTTCCTTCGCCCCTTCTACCCAGGCGCTACGATAAGGCGGCACGGAACACTCTTTCCCGACAAACAGCGCGTTGTAATCTGCAGCAAGCTGGGGCATATCACAGCTTTTCTGCAAACGGGCCAACAGCTCATCCTGTTCCAGTGGCCAGTTAGCAGACAGTTTACCTTCGCTAATCAGGGTAAACAGGGGAACCAGTAAAGGGTCCTGCGGTTGGCGGTAAAACAGCGAGCCCAGTACACGGCACAGGATAGAAAACTCGTTCATTGATATATTCCAGTTAGTAACAATTAAAGTTCAGCAAATTCCGCGATAGGCTCCATGCCCCGCGATTCCAGAAACGTCAGCAAGCGTTTTGGTGAAACGTTCAGAATTCGGTCTTCCGGGAAGCCCACATCATCCAGAATCTTACGGCATTCACCGAACTCTCCCAACGTAAATGCGGTATGGGAATCTGAACCCAGGGCAACCCAGCCACCAGCGTCACGTACTGCAGCAGCGACAGCGCGACAGTTATCTTCACTGCCCTTACGCGAATGCAAAAATGAGGAATTATTGATTTCCAGTGCAACCTGATATTTTGCCGCCGCCTGTGCAATTGCGGTGAAATCGACGGGATATTTGGGATTTCCTGGGTGGCTGATAATATGCACATTGCCACTTGCCATCGTGGCGATCATCGCCTGAGTATTGGTTTCTTTATCGTGAGGGGCAAAAACCGGCTCATGGAAGCCCGCAATAATCAAATCAAGTGAGTCAAACATCGGCCCTGAACAGTCGATCTCACCTTCAATATTCTTAATGTTTGCTTCTATCCCGCGCAGGATCCCCACGCCGTTCGCCACGCGCGGCCAAATACGCATGTTAATAAAATGCCAGTGGTGTGGCGCATCCGCCATGTCAGGTCCATGATCGGTGATGGCAAACAGTTTGATACCTTTGCGATGGGCTTCAGCGATATAATCACTCAAAGTGCTGTAAGCGTGGGTGCTGGCAACGGTATGCATATGCAGGTCAACGGGATACATAACTCTCTCCTGTAGTCGTTTTCCGTCAAGGATAGCAGGTATCGCCGCCTTTAATACCCTAAATAATTCGGGGTGTATTGAGTCGAAACCCGGCGCGGGCCGGGTTGATATTGATATCAATAGCCCCGAACGCGATCGACCTGACCGGTAACCGCTTTTCCACTTTCCAGGTTCAGGATGGTACGAGAGATATAATCCACCGCTTCCGCCGGGCGCGTTACCGCTGCAATGTGCGGCGTCATAGCCACACGCGGGTGTTTCCACAATGGGCTGTCTTCCGGTAGCGGTTCTCGGCTATAAACATCCAGCATCGCACCTTTCAGTTTTCCGCTATTCAACGATGCCAGAAGATCGTCTTCATTGAGATGAACGCCACGCGCCAGGTTAAGCACATAGGCGCCATCCTGTAATTGATTCAACAGCCCGGCATTAATAATGCCCACCGTTTCTGCCGTATTGGGCAGAAGATTAATCAGCACACGCGTCTGGCTTAAAAACGCACTCAACTCTTCGGTGCCTGCAAAACTTTCCACACCAGGCCAGGATTTATGAGTACGGCTCCAACAGCGTAACGGGAAGCCCCATGCCTGCAGACTCTCTGCCACTTTAGCCCCTAATACACCAGCCCCCATGATTCCGATGGTAAATTCATCACGGGTAAACTCTTGCAACGGCTGCCACTTCGCCTGGGTTTTTAATGCCTGATAGTCATCAAAGCGGCGGAACCAGTGCAACACCTGACTCACCGCATACTCCTGCATTTGCAGACCCATACCGGTATCTTCCAGACGGAAAAGTGGAATCGAGGTATCCAGCATCTCCGGGTGTGCTTTTAGCTTACTGAGGATGGAGTCCACTCCGGCTCCCAATGCAAAGACGGCTTTCAATTTTCGTCCTGCCAGCATTTCAACCGGCGGATGCCAGACCAGCGCATAGTCGGCATGGGCGTTATCACCCGCTTTCCACTCGCGAACGTTAGCGCCAGGGATGGCTTTCGCCAGCGCCTTTAACCACCAGGCCGTATCAAATGTAGGGTGATAGAAAATTATTTCCATACTGTCTCCTGAATATTGTTATGCGGAACGTTCTCGCACTTATTATCATCATTTTCCGAGGGAATATCAGATTAGCAAATTTTAGGATGCTGGCAAAAAAAACAATTCCCGCTCATTTAAGCCCCATGTTGCTTGAAGTTTGTGTAAATGCACGTTTTTTTGAAAAAGTAGATTGACGCCGGGGCGGTATTTCCCCTACATTAGCGCCCGTTCCAGCAGTACAGGAACAACAATATGGTGAGGTGTCCGAGTGGCTGAAGGAGCACGCCTGGAAAGTGTGTATACGGCAACGTATCGGGGGTTCGAATCCCCCCCTCACCGCCATATTCAAGAAAGAGCTCGTACGCAAGTACGGGCTTTTTTTTCGCATGTTGCACATCTGCGGGGGGGATGAGAAACCCCCGACCGGGGTTCGACTACTGGCGCAGCCAGTTGGACAGACCGGGAGCGCAGCGAACGGGCTGCCCCAAAGGGGCGAGCGAAGCGAGTCAATCCCCCCCTCACCGCCATATTCAAGAAAGAGCTCGTACGCAAGTACGGGCTTTTTTTTCGCATGTTGCACATCTGCGGGGGGGATGAGAAACCCCCGACCGGGGTTCGACTACTGGCGCAGCCAGTTGGACAGACCGGGAGCGCAGCGAACGGGCTGCCCCAAAGGGGCGAGCGAAGCGAGTCAATCCCCCCCTCACCGCCATATTCGAGAAAGAGCTCGTACGCAAGTACGGGCTTTTTTTTCGCATATTGCACATCTGCGGGGGGATGAGAAACCCCCGACCGGGGTTCGACTGCTGGCGTTGCCAGCTGGACAGACCGAGAGCATCGCGAACGGGCTGCCCCGTAGGGGCGAGCAAAGCGAGTCAACCCCCCCATATCTCCCTCAGAACCCGTCTATGGGTCTTCGCTTTCAGTCAGTTCCTACGCCATAAGCGCATTCCTGACATACACTAGTTAAAACGATAAAAGTGAGGTAACAGGATGATAGCATTCCCGGCCAGCTTACTGATCCTGAATGGGAAAAGTGCTGATAACCTTCCCCTGCGTGACGCTATTGCTCAACTGCGCAACGAAAGTGTCGAAATCCATGTTCGCGTGACCTGGGAAAAAGGTGACGCGCAACGTTACGTTGATGAAGCGCTCCGATTGGGCGTGGCAACGGTGATTGCCGGCGGTGGTGACGGTACCATCAACGAAGTATCCACAGCGCTGATCCACTGCCAGGGGGAGAATGTTCCCGCACTCGGGATTTTGCCATTGGGAACGGCAAATGATTTTGCTACCAGCGTTGGCATTCCTGAAGCGCTGGACAAGGCATTAAAGCTGGCTATTGCCGGGAACTCGGTAGAGATTGATATGGCGCAGGTCAACGATAAAACCTGCTTTATCAATATGGCGACCGGAGGGTTCGGTACGCGGATCACCAGCGAAACACCGGAGAAACTCAAAGCCGCCCTGGGCGGTGTGTCGTACTTTATTCACGGGTTAATGCGCATGGATACGCTGAAGCCAGACAGTTGCGACATTCGCGGCGAAAACTTTCACTGGCAGGGGGATGCGCTGGTGATTGGTATTGGCAACGGGCGTCAGGCCGGTGGCGGACAGCAACTTTGCCCAACCGCGCTCATTAACGACGGTCTGCTGCAACTGCGAATCTTTACCGGTGAGGAGCTGATTCCGGCACTGCTATCGGCGATAACTCAGTCCGAAGACAATCCGAATATCATCGATGGCGCATCATCATGGTTTGATATCCGTGCGCCACATGAAATTACCTTCAATCTGGATGGTGAACCGCTCAGCGGGCAAGAGTTTCATGTTGAAATCCTGCCCGCAGCCCTGCGTTGCAGGCTACCGCCGGGTTGCCCATTATTGCGCTAATCCGACGGTACTCTACTGACATCAGGCAATCGTGACTTTGTTATCCAGATAAACATCCTGCACGGCGTTAATCAGCTTCACGCCGTCAGCCATGGTTTTCTTGAACGCTTTACGTCCAAGAATTAACCCCATACCACCGGCTCGTTTATTAATCACCGCTGTACGCACCGCATCGCTGAGATCGGTTTCTCCACCAGCCGCACCCCCGGAGTTAATGAGTCCGGCGCGTCCCATATAGCAGTTCGCCAGTTGATAACGCACCAGATCAATCGGGTTATCACTGGTCAGCTTGCTATAGACACGATCATCGGTGTAGCCGAAGTTAACCGCTTTATACCCGCCGTTATTCTCTGCCATTTTCTGTTTAACGATATCCGCGCCGATAGTCGCCGCCAGATGGTTTGCCTGCCCGGTCAAATCAGCCGAAACATGATAATCCACACCGTCTTTCTTAAACGCAGAGTTGCGCAAATAGGCCCACAGGACCGTCACCATGCCCAACTCATGGGCACGTTCAAAGGCCGCAGAAATCTCTTCAATCTGGCGGCGCGACTCCTCTGAACCGAAATAAATGGTTGCCCCCACCGCGACCGCGCCCATATTGAACGCTTGCTCCACGCTGGCATACAGGGTCTGGTCAAAGGTATTCGGGTAGCTGAGCGTTTCGTTATGGTTAATTTTCACAAGGAATGGAATGCGATGTGCATAACGACGCGAAACAGACGCCAGCACACCATAGGTTGACGCGACGCAGTTGCAGCCCGCTTCAATCGCCAGCTCAACAATATTTTTGGGATCAAAATACAGCGGGTTTGCGGCAAACGATGCCCCAGCAGAATGCTCCACCCCCTGGTCTACAGGCAGAATCGACAAATAACCGGTCCCGGCGAGCCGTCCGGTGTTATACAGCGTCTGCATATTACGCAGCACGGCGGGTGGACGGTTATTGTCAACCATCACGCGGTCGACGTAATCATGTCCTGGCAGGTAAAGTTGGTCAGAAGGAATGGTCATACAACGATGCTGTAAGAGGTTGTCGGCATCTTTGCCAAGCAACTGCGCAATATCAGTCATAGCTATGCTCCCGTAAGTTCCGATTTGATATCGGAAGTGGATTGTCCTGACCCGCCTGGTTGCGGGCAGCAATAAGTCTGGTACTGACTGCGTATTTTTTCCATCTTTAGCGCACTTTTCAGCGATTTCCGCTGGCTCGATTCAGGCATCAAAAAATGATACAGCGGTCAAATTCAGAGCATAAAGGTATTTAAAAGGTATTATCAGATGGTACTATCCAGCCGTACCTTACCTGTCATGAAGGATTTAAAGATGAAAACTACAGTTAAGCTGTCGTTCATGATGTTTGTGGAGTGGTTTATCTGGGGCGCCTGGTTTGTGCCGCTTTGGCTCTGGCTGAGTAAAAGCGGCTTTACTGCCGGTGAAATTGGCTGGTCTTATGCCTGTACCGCCATTGCCGCGATCCTCTCACCAATCTTCGTCGGTTCGATCACTGACCGCTTTTTCTCTGCGCAAAAAGTACTGGCAGTGCTAATGTTTGTCGGCGCGATTTTGATGTATTTTGCAGCGCAGCAGACGACGTTCGGCGGATTCTTTCCGCTATTGCTGGCGTATTCACTCACCTATATGCCGACGATTGCACTAACCAACAGTATCGCCTTCGCCAACGTCCCGGATGTCGAACGTGATTTTCCACGCATTCGCGTAATGGGCACGATCGGCTGGATTGCATCCGGCCTGGCTTGTGGCTTCTTACCGCAAATGCTCGGCTATAACGACATTTCACCGACCAACATTCCGCTGCTCATTACAGCCGCAAGTTCCGCATTACTGGGCATCTTTGCTTTCTTTTTACCAGATACGCCGCCGAAAAGTACCGGCAAGATGGATTTCAAAGTCATGCTGGGTCTGGATGCGCTGATCCTGCTGCGTGATAAGAACTTCCTGGTCTTTTTCTTCTGCTCTTTTCTGTTTGCCATGCCGCTGGCGTTCTATTACATCTTCGCCAACGGCTACCTGACAGAAGTTGGGATGAAAAATGCGACCGGCTGGATGACGCTGGGCCAGTTCTCTGAAATTTTCTTCATGCTGGCACTGCCGTTCTTCACCAAACGCTTTGGCATTAAAAAGGTATTATTGCTTGGTCTTATCACTGCCGCGATCCGTTACGGATTTTTTGTTTACGGCGGCGCGGAAGAATATTTCACCTACGCCCTGCTATTTCTCGGCATTCTGCTACATGGCGTTAGCTACGATTTCTACTACGTTACGGCCTACATCTATGTCGATAAAAAAGCGCCTGTGCACATGCGCACCGCGGCGCAGGGGTTAATCACTCTCTGCTGTCAGGGATTCGGCAGCCTGCTCGGCTACCGCCTGGGTGGGGTGATGATGGAAAAAATGTTTGCTTATAAAGAGCCGGTTGATGGCCTCACCTTTAACTGGGCTGGCATGTGGGGATTTGGCGCGATCATGATCGCCGTTATCGCCGTGCTGTTTATGATTTTCTTTCGCGAGTCAGACAAAGAAATCACCGCCATTAAGGTGGACGACCGCGATATCGCATTGCAACAAGGGGAAGTTAAATGAAAGCAGAACGTATTCTCGGTGCTCTTTATGGACAGGCGTTAGGGGATGCGATGGGTATGCCGTCGGAACTGTGGCCAAGAACCCGCGTTAAGGCACACTTTGGTTGGATCGACCGCTTTTTACCGGGCCCTGAAGAAAATAATGCAGCATGTTACTTTAACCAAGCGGAGTTCACTGATGACACCTCCATGGCACTGTGTCTGGCTGATGCTCTGTTAGAGTGCGATGGAGAGATTGTTCCGGACGTTATTGGCCGCAATATCCTCGCCTGGGCTGAACGTTTTGATGCTTTCAATAAAAACGTGCTGGGGCCCACCTCAAAGATTGCGCTCAACGCCATCCGCGACGGTAAGTCTGTTGCTGAGCTGGAAAACAACGGTGTCACCAATGGGGCTGCTATGCGTGTGTCGCCGTTGGGATGCCTGCTACCGACAGGCAATCTTGATGCGTTTATTGACGACATCACGCTGGCCTCTAGTCCGACACATAAGTCGGATTTAGCGATTGCGGGCGCGGTGGTCATCGCCTGGGCGGTGTCTCGTGCTATCGACGGAAGAACATGGCCTGAGATTGTCGGGGCACTTCCCGCGATTGCCCTCCACGCTCAGCAAAAACGGATCACTACGTTTAGCGCATCGCTCGCCGCCCGCCTTGAACTGGCATTGAAAATCGTTCGCGAGGCCAACGGTGCGGAATCTGCCAGCGAGCAGCTGTATCAGGTGATTGGTGCCGGGACCAGCACCATCGAATCCGTGCCCTGCGCCATCGCGATGGTCGAACTGGCGCAAACCGATCCAAACCGCTGTGCCGTACTGTGTGCGAATCTCGGCGGTGACACTGACACCATCGGGGCAATGGCAACCGCTATTTGTGGTGCACTACACGGCATAAGCGCGATTAATCCGACGTTAAAACAGGAACTGGATGCGGTGAATAAGCTCGATTTCACCCGCTATGCCAGTGCGCTAGTGCGACTGCGCGAGCAACGGGAGGCGCTATGAGTGCAACGCGTCTGCAAACGCTTCTCCCACAGTTGCACAGCCAGCGACCGGTAACGGTAGTCGGTGCGGCGGTTATTGATGTGATTGCCGATGCGTATGCTCTTCCCTGGCGCGGCTGTGATATTGAGCTTAAGCAACAGGGCGTGAACGTGGGCGGTTGTGCGCTCAACATTGCCGTCGCTCTGAAGCGTCTGGGCATTGAGGCCAGTAATGCTTTACCGCTGGGTCAGGGCGTGTGGGCCGATATTATCCGCAACCGTATGGCGAAAGAAGGATTGCACAGCCTGATCGACAATGCCGAAGGCGATAACGGCTGGTGTCTGGCATTGGTAGAGCCGGACGGTGAACGCACATTTATGTCCTTTAGTGGCGTCGAAAATCAGTGGAATGCTGACTGGCTGGCACAGCTGAATATCCCGCACGAGAGTTACGTCTACCTTTCCGGCTATCAGTTGGCCTCACCCTGTGGTGAATTGCTGGTACGGTGGCTGGAGAGTCTTACGACGGCTACACCATTCATCGACTTTGGTCCGCGAATTGGTGATATTCCCGATGCTCTGATGGCGCGGATCATGGCCTGCCGCCCGCTGGTGTCACTGAATCGTCAGGAGGCGGAAATTGCCGCCGAGCGGTTTGCATTGAGCCATGATGTAGAAGGTTTTGGCGCAGAATGGGTACAACGCTTCGCCGCGCCGGTAGTGGTACGTCACGATAAAGATGGGGCATGGTATTTTACTGAGCACACATCCGGTTGCGTGCCCGCCTTTCCGACCACAGTCGTTGATACCATCGGTGCGGGAGACAGTCACGCAGGCGGTATGCTGGCCGGGCTGGCATCGGGCTGGTCGCTGGGCGATGCCGTCCTGCTTGGGAATGCGGTAGCATCCTGGGTGGTGGGTCACCGCGGCGGCGACTGCGCCCCCTCACGCGAGGCGTTACTCCTCGCACACAAAGACGTATAGGTCGCTTCGACAGTAACTGATACTGTATTCAATAGGCCGTTGCTGCTGATCAAGCGCTACCTGCTTGATCACCAGTACCGGCACTTTGCTGTCCATCTGGATATGTGACTGGAACTCTGCGTCCGGCATCCGCGCACTGACGCGTGAGCGTGTACGCTGTGGAAAGATATGCTGGCTGCGGAAATAGTCGTACAGTGAAACGCCAATGGCATCCACGTCATGGATAAGATGGGCGGGTACCCATGATTCTTCAATAGACACAGCATCTTCATCAACATAGCGAATGCGCTTAAGCAGGAAGACCTCGCTGCCGACAGCAATAGCTAACTGCTGAGCCACTTCGTCCGGGCAGGGCACCACGCGTTTATTCACCCACAGCGTATCCGGCTTTTTACCGCGCAACACCACCTGTTGTGAAAAACCGCGCGCTTCTTTGAGCGAATACTCGAAGATGTTATTGATTTGCGTTCCGTAACCGCGGGCACGTGTTACTACACCTTCTTCTTCCAGAGCCTGCATCGCCTTGCGTACCGTAATGCGTGAAACGCCGGTCAACTGGCTGAGGTCGCGCTCGCCAGGCAGGATATTACCATGCTCCAGGATCCCACTGCGCACAGCGTTCTTAACCGTTTGAGCGAATTTCATATACAGCGGCGTGTTATCCGCCGCTGAAATACGTTCATTCAGTTGCGCGATAAGCTGGGTATGCGCTTGTTCCATTTATCTTTTTCCTGGCAGCCGTTTCTGTAGCCAGTATACCATTTCTGCTCATCACCACCACGCGTGGAAATGATGCACCGGACCAATGCCCTCGCCCACTTCAAGCGTATCCGCCTGCGCCAGCGCCGCAGAGAGCCACAACTTAGCTTCCTGTACCGTATCAGCCCAGTTAACATGACGTGGACGCAGTGCCGCCAGTGCCGCCGACAGCGTACAACCTGTTCCGTGCGTATTTTTGGTCACCACCCTTGGCGCGGTGAAACGCTGTTCGCCATCACGGGTAAAGAGCCAGTCAGGGCTTTGCGCATCATCCAGATGCCCCCCTTTCATTAATACCGCCTCACAGCCCAGCGCACGCAGCGCACGCCCCTGTTCTAACATTTCCTGCTCCGTTCGGGCATGCGATGCACCGAGCAACGCCGCCGCCTCCGGCAGATTAGGGGTAATAATCGACACTTGCGGTAACAGACGGGTACGCAGCGTTTCAACCGCAGAGGAAGACAACAGCGGATCGCCGCTTTTTGCCAGCATTACCGTATCCAGTACGACGTTTTGTACCCGGTGACGCTGTAAACGTTCGGCAACGGCTTCGACAATATCGGTTTCTGCCAGCATGCCGATTTTGGTGGTATCGATGCGCACATCGCTGAGTACCGAGTCCAGTTGCGCCGCCACAAAATCGGGTTCAATCCGGTATACCGACTGTACTCCGCGCGTATTTTGCGCCACCAGTGCCGTGATGACTGAACAACCATAAGTGCCGAGTGCCGAAAATGTTTTTAAGTCGGCGTGAATTCCTGCGCCACCGCTCGGATCGGTTCCGGCAATGGTTAAGGCGTTAATCCGTTTCATGCGTGCTCCTGGGGGTTCAGATTATAGAGGGCGTCGAGAAATGCCGGGACAAAACTGCCCGGTCCGGTCGATTGTTGCGTGGCAATTTGTCCGGCCTGTTTCATCCAGCTACAGGCGGAAGCGACGTTATCAAGCCGGTCACCGGGCAGTGCGCAACTGGCGGCGACTACCGCTGACAGTGCGCATCCGGTGCCCACTACCCGTGTCATCAGCGGATCGCCACCATGAATACCCACCGTCCGCTGACCATCAGTGACATAATCCACTTCCCCGGTAACCGCGACGATGGCTCCGACCTGACGAGCCAGCGCCTTCGCTGCGGGAAGCGCAGCCAATGCGGTGTCGGTGGTATCCACCCCACGCCCACCGGCATTCATCCCAGCCAGGGCGAGTATTTCTGACGCGTTGCCACGAATCGCAGCCGGGCGCAGCGCAAGTATGTCCAGACAAAAGCGACGACGAAAATCCAGTGCGCCAACGGCAACAGGATCCAGCGTCCAGGGGGTTTTCGCCTGCTGCGCCTGCTCAACGGCGGCACGCATTGCCGTTGCTCGCGCCTGAGTCAGTGTCCCAACATTAATGAGTAGCGCCTGGGCAATAACTGCAAACTGGCTGGCTTCCTCAGGTTCAATCACCATCGCAGGGGATGCCCCTAAAGCCAGTAGCGTATTGGCGGTAAAACTCTGCACAACGTCATTAGTCATACAGTGTGTCAGTGGGGAAAGCGTTCTAAATTGGTGCAAAGTGTGAGCCGCGAGCGCGCGGCTGTGCAGGTCAGGCTGCATGGTTCAGCTCCTGCCCGCGCGAAGAAGGGACACGGGCAGTGTCAGACTTCCCTACGCTGGCATTATCCAGATCAGGTGGTACGGGTATTTCTCAGCCTTCACCAGAAGGGCACCCCGAGTCGTTGAAACACAAATATGATATTCAGGTTTCGGCAACAGGATACTGCCTGCGATTAACGATGTAAATTGGTGCCGAACAGGCTTTGGCGGTGAAACCGCTGGGTCACGGTTGCCGGATTTCTGCACTTTCATTTACACTTTTTACGAAATGACTGGAGTAATCACAAAATAGTGCTTGTCAGATGTCCTGTTAGCCAGGAATCATACAGGGCTAATTTTGATGACCCGAACAGGTAGAGAGGATGGGTATGAAGAAGAAAATGTTGCTGGGTGCACTACTGCTCGCAAGCAGTGCGGTCTGGGCCGCGCCGGCTGCAACCGCAGCTCCCACAGGTATTGATAAATATGAGTTGAGCAGTTTCATTGCCGACTTTACCCATTTCAAGCCCGGTGACAAGGTTCCACCACTGTATCTCACCGAAGAATACACCATTAAGCAGTGGAATCTGCGCAACCTGCCCGCACCGACGGCAGGCACCCACTGGACCTACATGGGCGGCGCGTATGTACTGGTCAATGATGCCGATGCTAAGATCATTAAGGCCTACGACGGCGAGATTTTTTATCACCGGTAAAAAATACGCACCCTATATAAAGGGTGCGTCAATTAAATATCACTGGTATTCCGTAACAACTTTAACTCTACTTTGTACTTTACCTGGCCGAATATTTTGTCCATATGCAACATATCTACCATATAGATTTAAGTCAACACGTTGTTCTTCTGGAGTGATATCTTTAAAATTCAAAAGATCATAGCTGGAACTATTCCCTGCACTAAAACTAATTGCTTGACTTCCATTTAGTGAGATTTCAAACCCAACATCCCCAGCACCTCCATATTGATTTTCATATTCATTTTTGAGGATATTACCTTGAATATTCTCCGACTCAAAATGATACTTAAAAGAATAAGAGGACAATCCTTTATTGCAAATAAAAAATACGTTACCAGATGTAGGTTCAAGCTTTAGATATCTGGAAGCATTATTCTTCAGATCTGATGTCGTAATTGCCGGGGCAGTAAGTACGCCATCATTAAATCTACAAGTTTTTATCATTTTCTTGATTTGTGGGATATAAGTCACGCGATAATAATGATTTCTATTATCGCGTTCATCCAAACATCCTAAAGAAATACATTTCTCAGGAATAAAATCCATCTGGATACCTTCACCTATATTTTTTGCATTTTCACTTATCCCAGTAGCTTTTGAGACAACATCAAAGGTTAATGTAATCACTGCATTATTTATTTTCCCTATATCCATCTTTGTAAAAGTGTCTGTTCTCTCATACGAGATAAGTGTAGGGTCAGCAGAAAATGTAGCTCTCAAATATATGTCACCACCATCAGCATGGTATACATAATAGGCTTGACTGGGATAATTTATTTTAAATGTGGTATCAGACCCCATGTTAAATAAATTTCTACACATAGG
>NZ_JANEWM010000077.1:0-17074 GCF_028069825.1 Citrobacter sp. Igbk 14 | reverse complement strand
ATGTATTTTAGTGTACAAATTTACCTATTGACGAAAAGAACAGCATTATTTATATTCGCATACCGTTATTTTTGTCATTACTCACCGTTGTTCAATGTTAGTTATTTGTTACGCTTGGCGTTTCAAATTTGTCATCTAATACTATTCCATTAAGTAATAGCAGAAATTCAATTCAGCATTAGCACTATCTTTTCAGGAATTAACAAAATCTGTGGCAACGTCTCGGTTTTCCCTTAGAGCTATAAAGGGGTGGCAACATTCGATCACCGGCAAAATAACGCAATTTTTGCTGGCGGGCATCGTTATTGCTTTTGGCGCTGGCGCCTTTACCAGCTGGAGCCTGATAGACAACTTCTCCTGGCAGCAGTGGGTTCAGCGGGCGGAAGCAAATGCACAGATCATGACCTACATCATCAGAAGCGTGTATACCAACGTGTCGGTTGAAACCAGCGATTCAGGGCAAATCTCCCGTATCGTCTCCGACCGACAAATTGGCGATACCGACTCCATTCTGCAAACCGGCTATAACCCGGTAGACGTCCTGGCGCTGGCTTCGGTGCAAACACACAGCCCTACCTGGCTGTTTCTTTACACGCCGGAGAAAGGCTACGTCGGCATCAACAATAAATCGGAAGATGGCGAAGGCATTATCTCCTTCTCCGGACACCTGCCGCGTGACGTGCTGGCCAATTACTACATCGGTTTCGCCCAGATTAATGGTGAAGAGTGCTTTATTAGCGCAGTCCCTATTTTGACGCCATCTGGCGAAATCCTCGGTAGCCTGATAAGCAGCATTGGTAAAAAGAGCGACCTGTACGCAGCCTACGATGCGATGCTGAAAAAGAGCTGCATCATCTTTGTTCTCATTTTGCTGGTGACGTTGGCGCTGGGTACCTTGTTCATGCGCCGGTTATTCCGCCCGGTTCCGTTACTGATTAATTCGATTACCCGCATTGCCCATGAAGAAACCGACTGCATAACGCCCTACCTTGACCAGGACGATGAGATTGGCCATCTGGCCGGTGCGATTGAAAAACTGCGTGTGGCAATGAAAGAACGCGGCTATCTGCAACGCATGCATGAGATGTCGCAAAAGATGGAGCATATGGCCCATCATGATTCGCTGACCGGATTACCTAACCGCGTTTCGTTTGGTCTTGAGCTGGATAAACGCGTCAGCGAAATCCATCAGGAAGAAAAGCAGTTCAACCTGCTGCTCATCGACCTCGATAACTTTAAACCGGTCAATGACACTTTCGGTCATAAAGCAGGCGATGAAGTGTTAATCAGCGTGGCCCAGCGTCTGCAATTGCTACTGGGACCTAACGATATGGCAGCGCGACTGGGCGGTGATGAATTTGCGATCCTGCAACAGGTCAGCGAGAACGCCGTCAAAGAAGCAAACCGCCTGTCGAAACGTATCATTCGGGCATTGAGCACCCCCTTCACCTGGAGCACTCACACATTCTCCATTAGCTGCAGCATCGGGATTACAACAGCCCCCTGGCAGGGCAATAACACCTCCACATTGATGATCAATGCCGACCTTGCCATGTATGCCTCCAAACATCATGGCCGCGGTTGCTTCCATTTCTTCGAAGACGGCATGGTGATGACGCAGACCCACGGCCTGTTCATTAACCAGGAGATCATCGACGGTATTGATAACGAGGAGTTCGAACTTTACTACCAGCCGATTATGAATCTGCATGATGAAACGGTGTATGGCTATGAATCGCTGATCCGCTGGAACCATCCGACCAAAGGCCTGATTTACCCTGATTATTTTATCAATATTGCCGAAAGCTCCGGCCTAATTGTCCGTTTAGGTGAGTGGATTATTCGCCAGTCCTGCGAATCCGCAGCCAAATGGCCGGAACACATCCGGGTTGCCGTCAATATCTCGGCCTATCAGCTACACAGCCCCGGTCTGGTTGACGTGATTAAAGATGCATTACGTAACAGCCAACTGTCAGCAGAACGCCTGGAAATAGAGATCACCGAATCGGAGAAACTGGACAAGGCGATTGCCTTGCCCGTACTGCAAGAGATCCGTTCTCTGGGCATCGAAATCGCCATGGACGATTTAGGAACCGGATACGCTGCGCTGGATTATTTGCTGATCTACCCTTTCACCCGCATTAAGATCGCACGCTCGCTGGTCGAGAAGCTGAAGCAAGATAATGCCAGCCAGTATTTGATCGTAATGCTTATCCAGTTCGCCCATAAATACAATATGTCGGTTACTGCAGAAGGGGTGGAAACCGAATATCAGCGGGACATTCTGCGCGATATTGAGTGCCAGCATGTTCAGGGATATTTCTTCAGCTATCCACTTCGCGAGCATGACGTGTTGTCTTCCTTTAGCGAAGCGCTTTTTGCAGAGGAAGCGTGCAATGTCTGATATCTTGCGCATCACAACACGCATATTGCTGGCCGTTTCTTTGCTGATCGCCTATTGCACACGTTGCACGGCCGCATCTCCCCCGTCGTTACATGCGCTGGAGAAGATTGCCAGTACACAAACCATCATCCTTGGCTATCAGGATGATGCGTTTCCCTTCTCCTGGCAGAACGGCAATGACCCCGCAGGCTATTCTATTGATATTTGCAAAAATATTGTCAGCGCGCTCAAAACAAAACTACAGCTTAAAAAGCTAAACATTGAGTGGGTGAAGGCCAATTCGGCATCACAGTTTGTACTGATGAAAAATCATATGGCAGACATCATGTGTATACCTGCCTTTTATTCGAAAAGCCGCCACAACATTAGCGAATTCTCACTGCCTTTTTACTTTTCCAGCACCCGCTATGTCATGCGTAAAAATGACAGCATTCACCATTTGGGCGAACTATCCGGGCATAGCGTGCTGGTAAAAAGCGGCACAATTTATGTGGAACAATTGCAAAAAATCAATACCGCTAATGCCCTTGATATCAATATTCAGCTTGATACGAATAATGTTGCCGCCTTCAATGAACTCAAGAATGGCGAATATTCGGCCCTGATCTCCAGCACGGTATTATTGAAAGGGATGATTGCTCAGGCCACCAATCCCGAAGATTATGCGCTGTCAAAAATTGCCCTCAGTGCCCCACTTCCGGCCGGGCTGTTGCTCCCTTTACACGATAAAGAATTTAAAGAATTTGTTGATAGTGCGCTCTCGTCACTCATGACCAGCAAAGAGTTTACCGCGCTGTACACTAAATGGTTTCAGTCTCCGATACCGCCAGGCGCCATTAATTTAAACATTCCCATGTCAGATAACCTGAAAGCACTCACCGCAGCGAAGAAGAAGATCAGTTTTGATTATGAAAAATATAATTAATCATGAAATGACAAGGATAAAGCGCGCGATGCATTGGCTGATCTTGCTGATTGGCGTCGCGACATCCCCTGCACTGATAGCGCAGCAAAACGCCGCTACGCTTGACCATATCCAGAACAGCAGCGTGTTAAACATCGGCTATCGTCAACTGCCGCCATTCTCTTTCACCGATAAAAGTGGCAAGGTCACGGGTTACACCGTGGCGCTGTGCAACATCATTGCCGATAAACTACGCCTGTATCTGCAGCTCAACAGCTTAACCGTTCACTATATTCCCGTGAACTTTGCGGATCGTTTCTCAGCATTGAACACCCGCAAAATAGATATGGATTGTGGCGTTAATGCTAACGCGCCGGAACGGACCTCCAGCGTTTCATTTTCTATTGACTATTACATCGCCAAAATGCGCATTATCTCGTTGCGCAAAAACAATATTGACGCGCTTGAGGATTTAAAAGGACGGACAGTGAGCCTGACTGGAAGCTCAAAAGATCTGCTGGAGTTTAATAAAGTCAACAGAGAGAAGCATCTCAATATCTCAACGATTACCACCACCACCATCAACGGTGCGTTCGAGAAAATGGCACATAATGAATCCGCCGCATTATTCCTCGATGATGTTCTGTCCTGGCCGCTGATCAACCACGATGAACAACCCGAACAATTTAGCGTGTCGTCTGAGACCATCGGCAGTGATATGCACTATGCCATTATGATGCGCAAGAACGATCCGCAGTTTGTGACCTTTGTTAACAGTACGCTGAAAAATATTTTTGCCTCACCGCTTGATGCACAGCTGCGTAAAAAATGGCTGATGCCTGATTCCTGCAAAAATATAAATCATCAACCCGCCGTCCATTGCCAGCATAGCAATTGAACATTTTCCGTTCGTGTACGCTTCAGCGAGTCATTCGCTTCTGGCAGATATCAGGCGCACTGCTGCTGGTACTCACCGTCAACTCACTGCGTGCGGCCTGGGACTTTGCCACTATTCAGCAGAAATCCGATGCGCTGTATGGTCCTGCCCGCGCAGACGCACAACAGCGAATCAATGCCTGGCAGCAGTTGCTGATCACACTACGAAATGCAGACGAACAAACACAATTACGCGCCGTAAACCTGTTTTTCAACACGCAATTACATTACGCCGAAGACAGCGAGGTCTGGCACAGCGTGGACTACTGGGCAACACCGGTAGAGTCTTTGCGCAAAGGTGAGGCCGATTGTGAAGATTACGCAATCGCCAAATATTTTACGCTCCGGCAGTTGGGAGTCCCCGAAGAGAAGCTGCGCATCACCTACGTTAAAGCCCTGAGCTATAACCGGGCGCACATGGTATTGACCTGGTATGCCGCGCCGGACGCGATCCCGCTGGTACTCGACAGCCTGACAGACACCCTTTCACCGGCCACGCAGCGTACCGATTTATTACCCGTGTACTCCTTTAACAACAGTGGTCTCTGGCTCCCGGGCACACAGAACAATAAACGCGTTGGCGACAGCAAGAGACTTTCTCGCTGGCAGCAAGTTTTCACAAAAATGCGGGAAGAGGGCTTCCCGATGGATAAATAGGAATCGCCTGTGTCTCTTTTCAAACAGTTACTCCTGGCAATCTCTCTCTTTATGCTGGTGGTATTCAGCGGCAATTTTATTGTGACGCTGGAAAGCTCCCGCGATCAGTCCAACAATCAGCTCCTTTCGCATGCTCAGGATGCGGCAACAGCGTTAGGGGTTTCGCTGACCCCCAATGTCAACGATCCGGCGATGATTGAGCTAATGGTCAGCTCCATTTTCGATAGCGGTTACTACAAAAAAATCCGCATTGTCGATCTGAAGAACGGCAAAATTATCCTTGAGCGGAGTGCGGCAGCATCGATCCCCAATGTACCCGCCTGGTTTGTTGACCTGGTAGATGTCACGGCGCAAACCGGCGAAGCGACAATCATGCGTGGCTGGCAGCAGGCGGCACGTGTTGAGGTCACCAGTGACCCTATCTTTGCTGTGCAGCGCCTGTGGGACAATACGTTAGGTAATCTGTTATGGATGCTGTCCTGTAGCCTCATTTGCCTGGGGGCGGGTGTTTTGCTGCTGCGCAAACTGCTGCAACCGCTCAATTACCTGGCAAAACAGTCAGAAGCCATTACCCGCCGTGAGTTTCTGACCCTGTCAGAACTCCCCAAAACACCGGAGTTGCGTCGTGTTATCGGGGCGATGAATCTGATGGCAACCAAACTCAAGTCATTATTTGAAGAGCAGGCCATCTACAGTGAACGTTTGCACAATGAAGCCTATCTCGACAGCCAGACCGGAATCGCTAACCGCCGGGCATTCGATATGCAGCTTCAGGCACGTCTGAGCGATGCTGACACTGCGCCAGGGTATCTGATGTTAATCCGCGTGCAGGACTTAGGTGGGCTAAACCAACGTTTTGGTGGGCCGCATACCGACAAGTTACTGCTCAATATCGCCAACCTGCTGACAGCGCAGAAAGAAAAATATGCGTCTCTCAACAGTACCGTCGCCCGTATTCGCGGGGGCGAGTTTGCTCTGCTCTGCCCCGGCGTCACGCACGGCGAAATGCTGGAACTGAGCAATTCACTTAGCCAAAAGCTCATGGCCTTTTATGCCACCGGGATGTCAGACCAACAGCCCGTCGCCTATACCAGCATGGTGCCATTCAGCGCCGGAGATAATGCACAGACATTGCTGATTCAGGCCGATCGTCTGTTGGTGGAAGTAGAAACACACACTGAGCATCAGGTCGTGCCCACCACCGACGTGGCGACGGCGACCGAAGATCAGCACCTGTGGTTTGTGCGTCTTGAACACGCGCTGGAAAATCAGCAATTCCAGTTGGTTTATCAGCCCGTTGTGGGCTGCCAGCAGCCGCACAATATTCTGCATTACAAAGTGCTGTCACGCATTGTTGATGAACAGGGCAACACCATTAACGCTGGTCGATTCCTGCCGTGGATCCACCGTTTTGGCTGGAGCCATCGTCTGGACCGGGTGATGCTGAAACTGACGTTAAATCAGCTGAAAACTGCGCCAGGAAAACTCGCTCTGAGCATTTCCGGCAGTTCCGTCGCCAGTGCAAACACGGTGGCGGACCTGTTGAATCCATTGAAATATTCACCACGATTAGCCAGTCAACTGATTCTGGAACTGGATGAAAATCAGTTGCCAGGGCCAAACCAAATGGCGGCGTTTGTGAAAGCCGTGAGCCAGCATCGCTGCTCGCTGGGTTTGCAGCACTTTGGCAGCCGCTTCGATATGATCGGTCATCTGTCCCAGTGGGGGCTTGCCTGGCTGAAAATCGACAGTAGCTACATTCGTAATATTGATCAGGAAAGCGATAAGCGGTTGTTTATTGAAGTGTTATACAACGCTACGCGCAGTATTGACCTGCCATTAATCGCTGAACGCGTTGAAACGCAGGGCGAGCTCAGGGTGTTGCAGGAATTAGGCATTGATGGCGCGATGGGGCAACTACTGGGTGAGCCCGCACCGTTGTCACAATTACACTAGCACTGTGTTTGCCGGATGGCGCTTCGCTTATCCGGCTTGCACGCTGACTGCCTGCCTACGCTAAAAAATACGGTCATCGCTACCCAGCAGTTGTTCTAACCCACCAAGCTCCTGGCGCGCGTTCGCGCGATTCATCAGTTTTACCTGTGCCATTGGCGGAAGATCGGTAATGGCAATGACCCCTTTACGGATCAGCAGGTAAATCAGGTCGTCCAGTACGCGCACCATTTCAAGGTCGCTCTTTTGCAGCATCGCCAGGAACTGTTGATTATCAAGTTCCGCGCTTTTGCTCCCCCCTTCTTTTTCAGGATGAGCGTTTGCATCTGGTGGAACAGAATTCATGTTGTAACCTTACATATTGCGTGATGCACTGCCCTGTTGGCACAGGGCAGTGAGCATCCGTTAGTGAGTGTGATTTTGGTCAGGTTTAGCGATCAGGTGATCCAGCGAATACGTCGTGGAATGTAAATCACCGCCAGGGTGACCCGACAGCGCGGTATCAATCCCATGCGCGACCTTCGCCGGGCTGGCAATCAGATGATGATCGTCGCCGCTGTGAATGTATTTCGCGATGTCCACACCTTCGTGCAGTTCACGCGCCAAATCGCTGAGATCAACGTTATCGAGAGCGCTCTTCGCTTTGTCTGTAACACCCTGCGCCACATTCGTCCCATGTACCTTCGTAGAAGAGGCATAGGAGAGTGACAGCGCACTATCGTCAAACAAATCGTGCAAGGCATGCTGAACCGCCGCATGATGCCCCTTGTCCACCGCTTGACCTTTGATCGGTGTGGGATCGTCCATGATGACATTCAGCGTTTGCGCATAGTGTGCGGTATTGCCGTGGTTATCGTTCGCCTCAACCAGCACGTTCACACGGTTATGCCCGGCGCGGAATGACGACGTATCCACCTCAAAGTCATAATGCAGTTCGTTATTCACCTGATGCAGCGTTGCATCATACAGATGACCGTTAACCAGCGCGTTGATGTGCTCGCCGTCATGTACATCGCCCGTTACGCTACCGGTGATGTGGATGGTTGCGGCCTGCGCTTCTGCGCGAGAAATGTGATTATCCCCGGTGACTTTATCGACCACGATGCTGGCATCGGCGTGAGTATCGAGGATCAGATTTTTGTGATCGCTCACATCTCGCGTATTGCCCGCCGCATCACGTAACGTCGTCTTCACCTGAACGTCGTTGTTGCCTTCGTTCAGATACGCATTCGATATCGCCGCCTGGTAACCCAGTGTATGGGTCGCAGGATCGGCAACTATCGTAGCAATGGTGTCATGGCCATTAACGCTGATCGTGACCGTTCCACCCGCCTGCGCATCGCCCGTGACCGTCCCGCGAATCACGGTATCCGTTAGCGATTCTTTCTGGTTCACAACGTTGTCGCCCGCGATACCATCGGTGAGGGTAATCGTGCCGTCAGCATGCGTATCCAGCACCACGTTTTTCTGATCGTGCACCTCTAACGTGTTGCCTGCACCATCGTGTAACGTCGTTTTCACCTCAACCTTATTGTCGCCCTCATTCAGGTACGTTCCCGGAACCGCAACCTGATAAACCGTCGAGGAGCCCGGCACCAACGTAGCCTTCATGTTGTTGCCGTTGATACTCACTTCAACGACATCGGTCGGGTGCGTATCGCCGGAAACCGTAAATTTAATCACCGTATCTGACTTCGATTCATTCAGGTTAACGACGTTGTCGCCTGCGATGTGGTCATTAATGGTAATGGCACCGTTGGCCTGCTCATCAACAGAATAGGTATGCGTCGATGTTGCGGTGAACGGGTTCCCCGGCGCGTCATGCCCGGCAAGCTCAACATCAATGACCTTGTGCGTATCACTACGCAGAACCGCCGAATCCACGTCAATCTGATAGCCCAGACCGCCGCTGCTCAGGGTGACAACGCTGCCACTATACTTGTGCCCATCGATGGTTAAGGTAACCGGATCCTGAGCCTTCGCATCGCCGCCGACATGTCCGGTGATGGTGACCGTTGGCCCTGACAGCTCCTGATGGTTGAGAACGTTGTCCGCTGTGACGCTATCAACGCTAACGGTGCCAGAAGCCACGCGATCGACTGTGATCGTCTTATCAGTATCAATCTGCTGGCGGTTACCGGCATCATCATGGGCAACAACGTGGGCGGTAATATGCTGGTCATGAACCAAATCAACCGTGCTGGCTTCAACGTGGAACACCTTGTGGCCACCATTGTCGGTGACTTTCGCCGTCAGATCCTTGCCATTGACGGTGACGGTGACCAAATCGCCAACCTCAACGTCGCCGGTCACAGAACCGGTGATGGTGGTAGTCGGCTTCCCGGCTTCAACGTTATTCAGCACGTCATCGTTGGAGACGGTGTCCAGCACAATCGTCGCATTCACGTGATCGTCAATGACCACGATTTTGTCATACGTCGCAGGCTGGCTATTACCTGCCGCATCATGACCCGTCACGCTGACGTGAATGGTAGGATCAGCCTGCAGATCCGCGGTGCTCACGATCGCTTTATACCCCAACTGCCCATTCATATGCGGCAGTTCAATGACCGTCGCCTCAACCGGATTGCCATTAACAGTGATATAAACCTTATCGTTTTTGTGTACGTCACCATTCACGGTGCCGCTGACTTCGACCGTACCGGCTTTTATCTCATCAGCATTGATCACATCATCGCCGCCCACGGTATTAACCGTTACCGCAGCCGTCGCGGTGGTATCAACAGAAAACGCTTTGGTGATACTGGTGTCCTGGACGTTGCCGTGATTATCGTGGCCAGTCACCGTAGCCTCGATGGAATGGTCAGCCACCAGATCTGATGTATTGATATCAACGGTGTAGTGCTTATTCGCATCAATCATCGCGGTATAAGTTTGACCGTTAACCTTCAGGGTCACGCTTTCCCCCTGGTGGACATCACCCGAAACAAAACCGCTCACCGCAATCGTAGGCAGCCCTGTTTCCTGTGCGTTCAGGACGTTGTCGGCGGTAATATTATCGACCGTGACGCCCGCATCGGCTTTAAGATCGACGTCAACGTGCTTTGACGTCGATCCGGTGCCGGGATTCCCGGCAGCATCGGTGGCGCTTACCGAGGCGATAATATCCGGGGTATTACGCAGATCGTTGATGCTGACTTCCTTCGACCAAACCCATTGGCCGTGATCGGCATGCACCGCGGCGGTTAAGGTATTACCATTCACCAGCAGCGAGACTACGCTGCCGTCATGAATGCCTTCACCGCTGACCGTACCGCTGATCGTTGTTTTACCGCTTTGCGCTTCTTTGCCGTTGATCACGTCATCGCCGGCAACCTTGTCCATGGTGATGTGGACCGGGTTATCGGTATCAACCTGAATAGTTTTCGGCACGCTCGAAGTGTCGCTGCCCGCCGAGTTACTGACGGTAATGGATACGTCAAACGTCGGATGTGCCTTAAGCTCGGACGAAGGAACATCAACCCGCCAGGCCATTTCCCCCGGCAGCCCCGGAATCTCAAACACTTTGCCAGTGTGAGACTGATTATTGATGATAACGGTCACGTCATCGCCAACGTGGGCATCACCGGTTACCCGGCCACGAATCGGCGTGGTCGGTTTTTGCGCTTCAGCGCCGTTGAGAACGTCATCGCCCGTTACCGGATCGACCGTGAGATGGACATGCGGCTTCTGCGGCTGTGTGACGCCCGTCCCCGTTGTCGGCGGGGTGACCACTGGCGGCGTCGTGAACCCGTAAGGCGTATTGCCGATCACGGGTGTATAGTGCAACCACGGTAGATCGATAAATTTATGCTCTGTTGCTGTCGCCGTGTTGCCATGATTATCATGGGTGGTGATAGACACCAGAATATCGCCATTGTCTGCGAATTTATCGGAGCCAATATCCGCCTGATAGCCGAGTTGACCATCGGGAAGTGTAATGACTTGAGTGGTCAGGACAAATCCGTGTCCCACCGTTATGGTCACCGTATCACCTATAACCGCATCGGGAACGACATGTCCGGTTATGGCGATAAAGTCCGGCCTGCTGCCAGGAAGCAGGTTATTCGCAATAGGGTTACCTGGTGGTCGACCACTGGAGGCGGAATCAATAGTTATCCCGGCATCAGCAACGGTATCAATCACCACCGGCATATCATCATGCCCGTGCGCAACGTTGCCTGCCGCATCTTTTGCCGTCACCTCGGCATGGATATTCGGGTCCATCAACAGATCGAGCGTTGAAACCTCGGTGCGAAATACATGCTTACCGTGGTCATCATGAACCTGCGCATAGTAGGTCTGATGGTTAATGGTCAGTTCAACCATATCGCCCACCTTCACATCACCGCCCACGCTACCGGTCACGGTGGTCAGCGGGTTATGCGCCTCTTTGTAGTTGATCACCGCATCGTTATCATCCGTCACCAGCGGGTCGATATGGACGATAGCCTCGGCACGATCATCAATTGTCACCGTGCTTGTCGCATCCGCCTTCGCGGTATTGCCGTAAGGATCGGTGGTGGTAATGGTTGCCGTGATATGCGGATCGTTTTGCAGCCATTGGGTATCCACATCAATGTGATAACCCAATGTACCCAGATTCGGCAGGTCAACCACAGTGGCATCGACCTGATGACCGCCGATGGTCAAATGAACCGTATTCCCCACCTGCGCATCGCCCCCCACCGTACCGCTGATGGTTGTTTTAGGCACCTGCAGTTCAGTGCCGTTCAGAACGTCATCACCCGTCACGCGATCGATGGTGATCGCGGCAAGGGCCTGGTTGTCCAGATTAACGTCATGATGCGCCACAATATGGGCATGGTTCTGCGCCGCGTCGGTGATATCCATCGACACGACAATATGCGGGTTAGCCACCAGGTCGGACGTCGATACGACCATCTTGTAACCCAACCGATTGCCGCTAATCACGTCAACAAAACCAGGATACGAATGGCCGTTGATCGTCATCACCAGCGGATCGCCCGGATGAACCTCGCCGGTCACAGTGCCGGTGACGACGGTGGTGGCCTGATGCTGTTCGACATCATTCAGCGTGTTGTCTGACGTAACGGAATCGATCGTAATCGTCGCATCCACGCGGGTATCAATCACTACCGTGGTCTGCGCATTGGCCGTTGCCGGGTTGCCTGCCACATCTGTGGTGCTGACGGTCGCAGTCAGATGCGGATCGCTCAGTAAATCAGCCGTGCTGACTTTAATTTTGTAACCTAAATGACCGCCACCCTGATTGCTGACTTTCCCGGTCAGGGTATGGCCGTTCACGGTCAGATAAACAACATCATTAACGTGAACATCTCCCGCTACTTTCCCGGTTACCCAGGTAAATGGCTGCTTCGACTCGTCGCCGTTGACCATATTGTCGCCGGTGACCGGGTCAATCGTCAGCAACGCTTTCGCATGCAAATCCACCGCCATATCATGCGTGGCTTCGGCTTTCTGCAGGTTATGGACACCATCTTCGCCAACCACCTGCGCAACTATATGCGGATCTTTCACCAGATCGCCCGTCAGCACATCCAGCTTATAGCCCAGCGCATTATTGTGCTCAGGGAGTTTCTGTACCGTTGTGTCATAGTGGTGACCATTGACGGTAACGGTCACTTTATCGCCAATATGCACATCACCAGAAACGGTACCCATCACTTCGGTGGTATGTTTTGTGGACTCGGCGCCGTTAATCATATTGTCGCCCGCCACGGTATCAATGGTAATTCCAGCCAGGGCGTGATTATCAATCTGCACTTTATGCGTCGTAGACACGACAACTTCATTACCCACCGCATCATGCGACGTTACGCTAGCCTTGAAGGTGACATCGTTGTCCTGGTTGCCCTGGTTGTTGCTAAAATCTGAAGAAAGGACCGGGATTTGATACCCCAACTGACCGTTACCCAGAACGAGAACCTTACCGGTATACGTGTGACCGTTAATCTCAACACTCACATCATCGTTAACCTGGGCATCTTTACCGACAACGCCGCTAACCAACTGCCAGGTCTTATCTAACTCTAAATGGTTGAGTATGTTGTGGTCAGTCACCTTATCAATCGTAATGCTCGCCTCAGCGTGCAAATCGATATGCACCTGATGGTCATGCGTTACCGTTGAGGGGTTGCCGTGTTCATCGACGGTTGAAATGGAGACATGGACCTTCTGGTCGCTGCCATCTTTCAGGTTATCGGTGCTGACTTCAATACTGTAGCCCAGCGATCCGTCAGTTAGCTTACTGACCTGGCCGTGGTAGGTCTTGCCATTAAAGGTTAAGGTAACGTCATTCCCTTCCTGCGCATCGCCGCCGACCGGCCCCGTGATAATCGTCTTATGCAGAATAGACTCTGCCTTACTGATAATGTCATCACCCGCAACGGTATCGATGCCGATAGAGGCGCTGGCGTTCAGATCCAGCCCAACGGTACGATCCGCGGTTGCCGTAGTTTCGTTACCATGATCATCCGTGGTGTGAATGCTCGCATGAATCACCGGATCGTTGACCAGGTTCTGGGTGTCAACCGGGATATAGTAGCCCAGACCACCGTTTGCCAGTGTCACCACCGAGCCGGAGTAGCGATGACCATCAATCACCAGCTCAACGGTATCGTGCTCTTTCGCATCGCCGCTCACCGTGCCGCTGATGGTGGTCTTGCCGTTATTGTCCGTCGACTCCTTGATGTTGATGACGTTATCAGCCGTCACGCCATCAATGGTGATATGCGACTGCGTGTACATATCGCTACTGATGGTTTTCGTCTCTGAATGCGTGACGCTGTTCCCCTCTGCATCGGTGGAGGTAACAGACACGGTAATTTCCGGATGGCTCATCAACATATGGGTATTCATCGGGAAGCGGTACCCCAGCCCACCGCCCGCCAGCGTGATAACGGCACCTTGCATCACCGTAACACCATCCAGCTTCAGGATCACCGTATCATCCACTTTCGCATCAACACCAGTCACGGTGCCGGTGATTGGCGTAATGCCACCGTTGGCGGAAAACTCTTTGATATTAATAACGTCATCGCCCGCGACGGTATCGATATGCACCTGGTTTACCGCAAAGTTGTCGATATGCACGTTGTGGTCGCAGGTGGCAATCGCCAGGTTGCCCGCCGCATCGTGGGAGGTAACCGTCGCCCTGATGTTGACATGTTTATCCTGGTCACCCTGGTTGTCACTGAATGCCGACGAGTCGACAGGGATTCGGTAACCCAGATGGTTATTACCTAGTGAAATGACCTTACCGGTAAACTTGTAGCCATTAATTTCAAGGCTGACAACATCGTCAACTTTCGCATCACCGCCAACGCTACCGCTGATGATTTGCTTAGCCATATTCAGTTCAGCATGGTTCAGGGTGTTATCGGCAGTCACCTTATCAATCGTAATGCTCGCCTCAGCGTGCAGATCGATATGCACCATATGCTCGGACGTTGCTGCTGCTGTATTGCCGTGTTCGTCAACGGTTGAGATGGAGACATGGATCTTCTGGTCGCTGCCATCCGTCAGTGTGTCTGTGTCGACCTCAATGCGGTAGCCCAGCGAGTGGTTAGCGAGTTCAATAACCTTGCTGATATAGGTTTTACCGTTGAAGGTTAAGGTGACGGTATCATCTTTCTGCGCATCGCCGCCGACGGGCCCTGTGATGGTTGCCTTATGCAGCTCGGACTCGGCTTTACTGATAATGTCATCACCGGCGACGGTATCAACGCCGATAGAGGCGCTGGCGTTAAGATCCAGCCCAACGACATGTTTCGTCACCGCCGTCATTTCGTTGCCATGATCGTCCGTGGTATGAATGCTCGCATGGATAAGCGGGTTGGCTAACAGATCCTTAGTCTCTACAGGGATATGGTAGACCAGATTGCCGTTTGCCAGCTTTTCCACTTCACCCGAATAGTGTTGACCATTAATCACCAGCTCAACGGTATCATGCTCTTTCGCATCGCCGCTTACCGTGCCACTGATGGTGGTCTTGCCGTTATTGTCCGTCGATTCCTTGATGTTGATGAAGTTATCAGCGGTCACACCATCAATGGTGATATGCGACTGCGTATACAGGTCGGCGCTGATGGTTTTGGTTTCAGAATGCGTGACGCTGTTCCCCACTGGGTCCGTAGAGGTAACAGAAACCCTAAATTCTGGATGAGTTACCAGCTTATGGCTGTTTACCGGAATGCTATAGCCCAGCCCACCGCCCGCCAGCGCGATAACCGAACTGTGAATCACCGCGCCCCCCTTCAGCTCCAGGGTAACCACATCACCCACTTTCGCATCCACGCCGGTCACGGTACCGGTAATTTGCGTGATCCCGCCGTTGGCTAAAAATTCCTTGATATTAATAAGGTCATCACCCGCGACGGTATCAATATGCACCGCGTTTTCCGCGAAGTTATCGAGATGTACGTTGTGGTTGCTGGTGGCAATTGCCAGGTTACCTGCCGCATCGTGGGAAGTGACGCTGACGTGTACCGTCACCTCTTTCAGCACCTGACCGACGTTGTCAGAAAAAGTAGCAGAGTCGACTTCAATGCGGTAGCCGAGGGTATTTTTCCCGGTATCAATCACCTGACCGTGATACTGGTGGCCGTTGATCTCCACCAGCACCGGGTCGCCCGCTTTCGCGTCTTCCCCGCGCACTTCCCCGATAATCACCTGCTTATTCGCCGACAGCTCAGTGAAGTTCAGGGTGTTATCATCGGTGACATTGTCAATCGTCAGGGTGTTGTGTGCCTGAGAATCCAGCACCACAGTTTTGTGCGTAATAGCAATCGCTTCGTTACCGACAGCGTCATGGCTGACCAGCGTCACCTGCACATCATTTGCACCTTCTTTCAGCGTTGAGGAAGGCACCACAATTTCATAACGCAGCTGGCCATGGTCGTCGAACACCGTGCCATGGAATGTTTTACCCTGAAGCGTCAAGGTGACCGGATCGCCCACTTTGGCATCACCGCTGGCTACGCCAGAAATGATGGTCGGCATGCGAGATTCGTTAGCGTTGACGACATCATCATTTGCCACCGTCCCGATGGTCACCGCATTCTGTGCATACAAATCGTTATCGACATAGTGATCGGTCGAAACGGTGGTGCTGTTGCCGGCATCATCGGTAGAGGTGAGGGAGGCATGAATCGTCGGGTCATTCAGCAGCCCTTGGGTCAGGACCGGGATGTTGTAAGTCAAAATGCCCGTTCCCGGATCGTCGACCGTGCCGGTATACGTTATACCGTCGACAACCAGCGTCACGACATCACCCGGCTTTGCATCTCCCCCGACAGACCCGTGAATCACGGTTTGCGACAGAAGAGACTCCTGGTGGTTAATCAGGTTATCTGGGGTCACGCTATCGACCGTAATATCGATACGTGGACCGGTAATATCAATCAACGCATTGTCGAAAGTTTGTGCGGTCCGCCCCGAGACATCGGTCGCTATTGCCACCACGGTTACATTTCCCGGCACCAGTCCACTCAGATCAGTATCGATATTCCAGTGACCGTTACTTACCGGGACATCTACTGTAAATGTGTTTTTTTGGCTATCGGTGAAGGTGAGCGTGACGTGATTTTGGTTACTGGTGCCGCTTAAATGGGTCCGGTGGAATTCAGTGTTATTAATGTAGCCATCGTTACCCGCAAACTCGGTAATTTGTACTTCTGGAGGGAAAATACTGGCCGCACCAGCCTCTATCCCCCCTACCGGCAGATTGATATCCCAGGTCGGGCTCCCCAGCCCTTGCGTGTCAAAACCGGCTGTGGGATCAACAACCTGCCCGGTTAAGGCCAACTGGACCAGCGTGTGGCCCCCCCCACCGCCCTCCAACTGCACCGGAGTTTCATTACCCGCTGCGGTCGCATCCAGTGTCTGCGTCGGGTCAGCCCCATCAGCAATCGCTTTTTGTACGGCGGCAATATCCTGAGCATCACGTTCCGGAGTAGAGTTGGCCTGTAGCCCATGATCGCCCCAGTGGCTGTTGCGACCAACATCCAGCGTTTTTCCGTCCGGTAAAGAGAGACTTACCGCACCGTTGGCACCGGTCACAATTTCTTCACCGCTATATACTCTGTCGCCTTCATGAACACGTCGCTGTGCGCCACTTGCGTCAACAACATAAACCTGTCCAATTATTGCTTTGATCACACCGAGTAATTTGCTCACCGTAACCTCACTTAAATACCATCATTATTTTTATAAAC
>NZ_JANEWM010000076.1:0-17895 GCF_028069825.1 Citrobacter sp. Igbk 14 | reverse complement strand
TTAATATCGTATTGATCGGTGTTTTGATATTTTTCTGTGTGAGTGGTTATGTCATACCATGGTCGATGAATACGCGAGATGGTTTAACCTCGATATTTGGTTTTTGGATTCGAAGAGTTTTTCGTCTTTACCCTATTTATATCGTAATGACAATTCTTGGGTAGTTTTTTATCAGATAGTTGGTATGTATCAAAACTTTATTCGGAAATGATGTCAGACCCCATCGTTTATTGGGGGGGCACTGAGCATGATGAGTCATTTCTTGGGGGAAAATACCGTACTTCAGGGGTTAGAGTGGACTTTAGCCTATGAGATGTTGTTTTATTTGGCATGTACGGTTTTTTTTGTTACTTCGACGCTGGCTAGCAAATATTATTTCTTTTTTTTGTTTTTGTATTAACTGTTTCATTGATAAACATTGGGTTTGACCTTTATGATGTGAATAACAATATCCAGAAAATATTATATTTTTACTTATTCTTTTCTTCTGGTTTAATTTGCTTTTTAATTAAAAAGAATGTATTGTCTCGCAGGTTTTTTGCGATGTTAAACTTTGTTCTTATAGCGACAATGTTCTGTAGAGCTCTTATTTGGTACAAATGCTGGGGGGTAGTTATCTTACTTTTTCATTCACACCTGCCATCTTTATTTTCTATTCCTTTATTTTAGAGCGGATTATAGTTAGCTCAAAGCTGATGCCGTTAATTGGGGGTGTAAGTTGTTCTATATATTTGATGCATATTTTTGTTCCGTACAGCATCCCATTAACTGACTTCCCGCCAGTTATAAGGTTTTTAGTATGGACCATTATAACTGTTGCTATTGCATCTATTTCATATAAATTGATAGAGCTCCCTGCTATCAAAATGAGCCGTAGGATAGTTTACAAAAAATATTGAACATAACTAATGTACATTATTTTCGCATAGTTCTTCAGTATGGTTACAAATTGTTGTTCGATCATCACCTGACAGGAGTACATAATGTCTAAGCAACAAATCGGCGTCGTTGGTATGGCTGTGATGGGGCGCAACCTGGCGCTCAACATCGAAAGCCGTGGTTACACCGTGTCCGTTTTCAACCGCTCACGTGAAAAAACGGAAGAGGTTATCGCCGAGAATCCAGGGAAAAAACTGGTTCCTTACTATACGGTAAAAGAGTTTGTTGAATCTCTTGAAACACCTCGCCGTATCCTGTTAATGGTGAAAGCGGGTGCTGGCACTGATGCAGCTATCGACTCCCTGAAACCTTATCTGGATAAAGGTGACATCATCATTGATGGCGGTAATACGTTCTTCCAGGACACTATCCGTCGTAACCGTGAGCTCTCCGCTGAAGGTTTTAACTTTATCGGAACTGGCGTATCTGGTGGTGAAGAAGGTGCGCTGAAAGGCCCATCCATCATGCCGGGTGGCCAGAAAGAAGCTTATGAACTGGTCGCGCCAATCCTGACCAAAATCGCAGCGGTTGCGGAAGATGGTGAGCCGTGTGTGACGTATATTGGTGCCGACGGTGCAGGCCACTACGTGAAGATGGTGCACAACGGCATTGAATACGGTGACATGCAGCTGATTGCCGAAGCCTATTCATTGTTGAAAGGTGGTCTGAACCTGAGCAACGAAGAACTGGCCAGCACCTTTACCGAGTGGAATAACGGTGAGCTGAGCAGCTATCTGATCGACATCACCAAAGATATCTTCACCAAAAAAGATGAAGATGGTAAATATTTGGTGGATTTCATTCTGGATGAAGCGGCAAACAAAGGTACCGGTAAATGGACCAGCCAAAGCTCTCTGGATCTTGGTGAACCGCTGTCTCTGATCACTGAATCTGTGTTTGCGCGTTACATCTCTTCGCTGAAAGATCAGCGTGTCGCTGCCTCTAAAGTCCTGTCTGGGCCTAAAGCTCAGCTTGCGGGTGATAAGGCAGAATTTATTGAGAAAGTACGTCGTGCACTGTACCTCGGTAAGATCGTTTCTTATGCTCAGGGCTTCTCACAACTGCGTGCCGCGTCCGACGAGCATAACTGGGATCTGAATTACGGCGAGATTGCAAAAATCTTCCGTGCGGGCTGTATTATTCGCGCGCAGTTCCTGCAGAAAATCACCGATGCCTACGCTAAAAATCCGGGTATCGCGAACCTGCTGCTCGACCCGTACTTCAAGAACATTGCCGATGAATACCAACAGGCACTGCGTGATGTCGTAGCGTATGCCGTGCAGAATGGTATCCCGGTTCCGACATTCTCTGCTGCTGTTGCTTATTACGACAGCTATCGTGCAGAAGTATTGCCCGCTAACCTGATTCAGGCACAGCGTGATTACTTCGGTGCGCATACTTACAAACGTACTGATAAAGAAGGTGTTTTCCATACCGAATGGATGGAATAAGTCTTCTGATAGTCACTGGCCCGGTTCTCTAACCGGGCTTTTTTTATCTTAAATCTGATTGATTTACGTTGATTGCTTAATCTTTACTTAATATTTCTGGCGTACCCTGATCAAGAAAATCTGAATTGTTTTAACCTTCGTTGACACAATATTCGACAAAACGTTAAAACATTATTCTCTTATCAGGATGTACGACATCATGATTAAATATTAAGTTAATACTGAGAGCATGAAATGAAAATTACCATTTCTGGTACCGGATATGTTGGCCTGTCAAATGGTCTTCTTATCGCCCAACATCATCAGGTCATTGCTCTGGACATTGTCCCTTCACGTGTCGAGATGCTAAATAATCGGATATCTCCGATAGTCGATAAAGAAATTGAACAGTATTTACAATCAAGCGATATAAATTTCAAAGCCACGCTGGACAAGTACGACGCCTACCAGAATGCAGATTTTGTTATTATTGCAACGCCTACAGATTACGACCCGAAAACAAACTATTTTGATACCTCCAGCGTTGAATCAGTTATCAGCGATGTGATTGAAATAAATCCTGATGCGCTCATGGTGATTAAATCAACAGTGCCTGTTGGTTTTACTCAGACTATGCGACAGAAGTTTAACTCGGATAATATTATCTTTTCTCCTGAGTTCCTGCGCGAAGGGAAGGCACTGTATGATAACTTATACCCATCACGAATTGTTATCGGCGAACGGTCTGCTCGTGCTGAACGTTTTGCTGCCTTGTTACAGGAAGGGGCAATAAAGCAGGATATCTCGGTGCTGTTCACCGATTCTACTGAAGCTGAAGCCATTAAGCTTTTTGCAAATACTTATCTGGCAATGCGGGTTGCCTATTTTAATGAACTTGATAGCTATGCAGAAAGCCTGGGGCTTAATGCACGACAGATCATCGAAGGGGTTTGTCTGGATCCGCGCATTGGGAACCATTACAACAACCCTTCATTCGGTTATGGTGGATACTGTCTGCCAAAAGACACGAAGCAATTACTCGCCAACTATCAATCTGTACCTAATAATATTATTTCAGCCATCGTTGATGCTAACCGTACACGAAAAGATTTTATTGCTGATGCTATTCTTTCGCGTAAACCCAAAGTTGTCGGTATCTATCGCCTGATTATGAAAAGCGGCTCGGATAATTTTAGAGCCTCGTCTATTCAGGGCATCATGAAACGCATTAAAGCGAAAGGTATCCCGGTCATAATTTATGAGCCGGTAATGGCAGAAGAGAGTTTTTTCCATTCACGGGTTGAACGTGATTTGGCTAAATTCAAAAGTGAGGCCGATGTTATTATCTCAAATCGGATGGCTGAAGAACTGTTGGATGTCGCTGATAAAGTGTATACCCGCGATTTATTCGGTAACGATTAAAGGTCCTGCAAAATAAAGATACCGGCATGATGCCGGTATCAGTCTATTATTAATGGCGTTTGCGTAAATTCTCAATCACCGTCGTTAGATCGAGATCTTGGTCCTGCAGCAGAACCAGCAGGTGATACATCAGGTCCGATGCCTCATTGGTCAACTCGAAACGATCATGCACGGTCGCGGCCAGTGCTGTCTCAACACCTTCTTCTCCAACTTTCTGGGCAATTCGCTTCGTACCGCTGGCGTACAATTTTGCGGTATAGGAGCTGGCGGGATCTGCCGTTTTGCGCTCAGCCAGGAGTTGCTCCAGTTGATACAGGAACAACCATTGGTGGCTGGACTCACCAAAACAGCTGCTGGTGCCTTTGTGACAGGTTGGGCCAATCGGGTTAACCAGCGCCAGCAGGGTGTCGTTGTCGCAATCAGCGGAAATGCTGACGACATTAAGAAAATTGCCAGAGGTTTCACCTTTGGTCCACAGGCGCTGTTTAGTACGCGAGAAAAAGGTTACTTTCCCGCTTTCGATCGTTTTATCCAGCGCTTCCGGGTTCATATACCCGAGCATCAACACTTCACCGGAAACCGCATGTTGTACGACGACCGGCATCATTCCATCGGTTTTTTCCCAGTCCAGCTCGCGGCATTGTTGCTTCGTTAACATATCCTGATCTCCACGCCCTGTGTTGCCAGGTACGCTTTTAATTCGCCAATATTGATAATTTGCTTATGGAAAACGGAGGCGGCAAGCGCACCATCGACATCTGCATCCCTGAAGGCATCAAGGAAGTGCTCCATCGTTCCTGCGCCGCCAGAAGCGATCAGTGGAACATGGCAAACTTCGCGCACTTTTTTCAATTGCTCAAGATCGTAGCCGTTACGCACGCCGTCCTGGTTCATCATATTAAGAACGATTTCACCCGCGCCCAGTTTTTGCACCTCTTTTACCCAGTCGATCGTTTCCCACTGTGTAACGCGCGTACGGTTTTCATCTCCGGTGTACTGATTGACGTGATACTTCCCGGTTTGTTCATCATGCCAGGTGTCGATACCTACCACGATGCACTGCACGCCAAAGCGATCCGCCAGGCGGGTGATCAACGTTGGGTCAGCCAGAGCAGGGGAGTTGATAGAAATTTTATCTGCGCCGAAAGACAGTATCTTTGCGGCATCCTCGGGTGATTTAATTCCACCGGCGACACAGAACGGAATGTCGATCACTTCTGCCACGCGTGATACCCAGCTTTTGTCCACCACGCGACCATCGCTCGATGCGGTGATATCGTAAAAAACCAGCTCATCTGCGCCTTCATCGGCATAGCGTTTTGCCAGTGGAACGATATCGCCAATAATCTCGTGATTGCGGAACTGAACCCCTTTGACAACCTGCCCGTCACGAACATCAAGGCAAGGGATTATGCGTTTTGCCAGCATTGGATGGCCTCCTCAACGGTGAATTTACCTTCCAGCAAAGCACGTCCCACAATGACGCCGCCAACGCCGGTTCCGCGCAGGGCGGCGACATCTTCAATCCCACCAATCCCGCCGGATGACTGAAATGCCACCTGGGGGTATTTCGCACACACTTCTTCGTACAGTGCAACGTTTGAGCCAGCCAGCGTGCCGTCACGGGAGATATCGGTGCACAGCACGTGCTTCAGACCGACGGGTAAATAGGCCTCAACCAGTTCTTCCAGTGAAACGCCGGAGTCTTCCTGCCAGCCGCTGACCGCAACCTGTTTATTCCCGAGCTCGTCGATCCGCACATCCAGCGCCAGAACCAGCGCGTCAGCACCAAAGCGCGTGAACCAGGTTTTAACACGCTCGGGCGATTTTACCGCCGTCGAGCCGACAACCACACGTGCAACGCCCGCATCCAGCAGAGCGGCGACGTCTTCTTCAGTACGTACGCCACCTCCTACCTGCACCGGTACGTTTACGCCAGCCACCAGTGTTTTAATCAGCGGTATTTGCCGTTTCTGCGGATCTTTTGCACCGGTCAGGTCCACCAGGTGCAGCACCTTTGCGCCTTGTGCGGCATAGTTTTGTAAACGGGGCAGGGGATCGTTACCGTAATCACGCTGCGTTGCGTAATCGCCCTGATGAAGACGCACAACCGTGCCGTCGATTAAATCTAATGCCGGAATTATCATTACATCTCCAGAAAGTTTTTCAGCAACTTCGCGCCAGCGGCACCTGAACGCTCCGGGTGGAACTGCACGCCAAAGAAATTATCCTTTTGTACCGCTGCGGTGAAGGGCTCACCGTAGTTGCATTGCGCAATTGTCCATGGGTTCACCGGCATGGCGTAGCTGTGTACAAAATAGAAATACGCCCCATCCTCAATGCCCTGGAAAAGGCGGTTTCCGGCCTGTGGATAGACACGGTTCCAGCCCATATGCGGCAACGGCAGACCAAAATCGGTCATTTTGGGTACGTCTTGATCAATAATCCCCAGCAGGGAGACACCGTTACTTTCTTCACTGCGCCGACCAAGCAGCTGCATACCTAAGCAAATCCCCAGTACAGGTTGTGTGCAGGCTTTAATCAGTTCAATCAGCTCACGCTCGTGTAGCTGATCCATTGCCGCCTGTGCGGTACCCACACCAGGCAGAAACAGTTTATCGGCACGCAGCACAACATCCGCATCGCGGCTAACCACCGGATCATAGCCGTGGCGTGCGACGGCAGATTTCACCGAGTTCAGGTTGGCGCAGCCGGTGTCGAGGATCACCACGTTCATCACAGCACCCCTTTTGAAGAAGGAAGCGTGTCGCCTTCTACGCGAATAGCCTGGCGCAGCGTGCGGCCAAAGGCTTTGAACAGACTTTCCACGCGGTGGTGGTCATTTTTACCTTTGGTTTTAAGGTGTAACGTGACACCCATGGTGTAAGAGAGCGAACGGAAGAAGTGTTCGATCATCTCCGTACTCAGATCGCCGACGCGCTGGTAGGTAAACTCAGCCCGGTACTCCAGGTGTGGACGCCCGGAGATATCCAGGGCACAGCGTGCCAGGCACTCGTCCATCGGCAGCACAAAGCCAAAACGGTTGATGCCTCGTTTATCGCCCAACGCCAGTTTTAAGGCTTCACCCAGAGCCAGCCCGGTATCCTCAACGGTGTGGTGATCGTCAATATACAGATCGCCTTTGACGGCTATCTCCATGCGAAAACCACCGTGGGTCGAGATTTGATCCAGCATGTGGTCAAAGAAGCCGACGCCGGTATTAATTTTGCTGCGGCCTTCGCGGTCCAGCCAGACTTTAACGTCAATCTGCGTTTCTTTTGTATTACGCTCAACGTGGGCGTAACGATCCCGTTTGGTTAGCTGCTCACCGATCATTGCCCAGTTCAGCGTGTCGCGGTGATAGCGTAACCCGGTGATGCCCATGTTTTCCGCCAGCTGAATGTCGGTTGCGCGATCGCCGATCACGTAGCTGTTCGCGGTATCCAGCACCTGTTCAATCAGGTATTGCTCGACCAGCTTCACTTTGGGTTTACGACAATCACACGCATCTGCCGGCAGGTGCGGGCAGATCAGTACTTCATCAAATATAACGCCCTGTGAGGTGAAAATTTGCATCATCAGGTTGTGCGGACCGTCAAAATCCGCCTGTGGGAAGCTCTGTGTTCCCAGTCCATCCTGGTTGGTGATCATCACCAGCTTAAAACCTGCTTTTTGCAGTTTTAGCAAAACCGGGACCACCTCCGGCTCAAAGGCAAGCTTGTCGAAGCGATCGACCTGAAAGTCACTGGGCGGCTCGGAAATCAGGGTTCCATCACGGTCAATAAAAAGATACTTCTGGCTCATACTTGCTCCGCACGTAAGGCGTCAATGACGCGCTGGCTCTCTTCACGGGTTCCGACAGTAATACGCAGGCAGCCGCTCAATGAAGGTTGTTTGTTCTGGTCTCGTAAGATAATGCCCTGATCCCACAAAGATTTAAATACGCTACTTGATGCTGTGAAGCGCGCCAGAACATAGTTGGTTTCAGAGTCGAAAACCTGTTCTACACAGCGGAGGGTTTTCAGGCTATCAACCAGGTACTGACGCTCTTGTAGAATCTGCGCCACGCGCTCGCGCATGGCGGAAATGCCTTGCGGCGTTAGCGCCTGAGCAGCGATATCTGCCACCGGTGTAGAGAGCGGGTAAGGCGCGATCACTTTCAACAACAGGTTGATAACGTCTTCATTAGCTAGCGTAAATCCGCAGCGCAAACCGGCAAGGGCAAACGCCTTAGACAGGGTGCGCAGTACCACCAGGTTTGGGTATTCCGATAGCCAGCCTGCCAGTGTGGCCTGCGGGCAAAACTCGATATACGCTTCATCGGCGACCACGATGGCTTTGCCCTGCGTCATGTCGAGCAGTGAACGCAGATCCTGCGGCTTAATCAACTGGCCCGTCGGGTTATTGGGGCTGCAAACGTAAACTACTTTCACGCCATCAAGCTTGTCCGCGATACCTTGTAAATCCAGTTGCCAGTTGGCAAGTGTCGGTACGGTACGACATTCAACGCCAATGGTTTCAGCACTGACGCTATACATGCCATAGGTCGGCGGGCAGTAGAGAATCGCCTCTTTACCCGGCTCGCAAAAAGCACGTACCAGCAACTCGATACCTTCATCAGCACCGCGGCTGACCAGTACCTGCTCTGGCTTAACGCCTGCATACTGCGCGTAGTTCTCGATCACTGCCTTCGGCTGACACTCCGGATAACGGTTCAGTGTTTGCTGAGTCAGCTGGAATTCAACGGCGGTGGGGAACTCATTGGCATTGAGCCAGACGTCGCCATTTCCGCCCAGACGGCGGGCAGATTGATACGGTGTTAGCTCACGGACATTTTTACGGGCTAAATCAGTAACGCTGAGAATGTTGTCAGTGCTCATGCTTGCTCCTTCAGGGCGTTAACGCGCAGGGTAACGGCATTTTTGTGGGCAGTCAGTCGTTCAGCGGCGGCCAGCGTTTCGATGGTTGCGGCCAGGGCAGAGAAACCTTGCGGCGATAATTCCTGTACGGTCATCCGCTTCTGGAAATCGGCCAGTCCAAGACTTGAGCAGGTTGCGGTATAGCCGTAGGTAGGCAGCACGTGGTTAGTCCCGGAGGCATAGTCACCGGCAGATTCCGGTGACCAGTCACCGAGAAAGACAGAGCCCGCACTGGTGATGTCATCGACCAGTTCGCGAGCATTGCGGGTCTGAATGATCAAGTGCTCCGGGCCGTACGCATTAGAAATCGCTACGCATTGCGCGAGAGAGCGGGTGACAATCAGACGACTGGCACTTAACGCCTGCCGTGCGGTTTCAGCGCGTGGCAGCGCGGCAAGCTGGCGTTCTACTGCTTCAGCAACCTGGCTGGCCATACCGGCATCCGGTGTCAGCAGGATCACTTGAGAATCGGGGCCGTGCTCGGCCTGAGAGAGTAAGTCAGAGGCAACGAAATCCGGCGTGGCGCCGCTGTCGGCAATCACCAGCACTTCAGACGGGCCTGCTGGCATATCGATGGCGGCACCGTCCAGACGCTGACTAACCTGACGTTTGGCTTCGGTCACAAAGGCATTACCGGGGCCGAAAATTTTGTCCACTTTCGGCACGGATTCGCTGCCAAATGCCAGCGCGGCAATCGCTTGTGCGCCCCCAACGTTAAACACGTCCTGTACGCCGCAGAGCTGCGCGGCATACAGAATTTCATCGGCGATAGGGGGCGGAGAGCACAACACCACTTTTTTACAGCCGGCAATGCGGGCCGGGGTGGCGAGCATTAACACTGTTGAGAAGAGTGGCGCGGAGCCCCCGGGAATGTACAGGCCAACAGAATTTACCGGGCGGGTAACCTGCTGGCAGCGTACACCGGGCTGCGTTTCAATATCGACTACCGGCAGTTGTTGCGCGTTATGAAATGTCTCGATGTTTTTCACGGCGACAGCCATGGCCTGTTTAAGGTCATTGCCAAGACGTGCGCCGGCGGCGGCGATCTCTTCGGCACTGACTTTCAGCGCATTCACGTTAGTTTTATCAAACTTTGCGCTGTATTCACGTAGTGCTGCGTCACCGCGCGACTTTACGTTATGCAGAATTTCGCTCACGGTACGGGTGATGCTATCTGACGCCGAGATTGCCGGGCGCATCAGTAATTCACTTTGCTGCTCTTCGGTACAGCTATTCCAGTCGATGATGGTATTAAAGCTCATAATCGTCTTCCTTTTTTTGCCGGATGGCACGTTGTTTATCCGGCCTACGGGTCTTGTAGGCCCGGCAAGCGAAGCGCCACCGGGCAGCATAAGTGGAATTACTCCATCATCTTCTCAATAGGCAGCACCAGGATGGAACTGGCACCAAGCGCTTTCAGTTTTTCCATCGTTTCCCAGAACAGGGTTTCGCTGCTAACCATGTGCATTGCCACGCGCTGCTGATCGCCGGCCAGTGGCAAAATCGTTGGGCGTTCAGCGCCTGGCAGCAAGGCGATAACGTCGTCCAGACGTTCACTTGGCGCGTGCATCATGATGTATTTAGATTCGCGAGCCTGAATAACCCCTTGAATACGGGTCAGCAGCTTATCAATCAGTTGTTGTTTAGCTTCCGCCATTTCTCCGTCACGCTGAATCAGACAGGCTTTGGAGCGGTAAATGACTTCCACTTCACGCAGGCCGTTGGCTTCAAGCGTTGCACCGGTGGAGACCAGATCGCAGATTGCATCTGCAAGCCCAGCACGGGGAGCAACTTCGACAGACCCGTTTAACAAGCAGGATTTGAACGAAACACCTTTCTGATCGAGATAGCGTTTGAGCAGGTGTGGATAAGAGGTGGCGATACGTTTGCCGTTCAGTGCAGACGGACCGTCCCAGGCTTCGTCAACCGGGGTCGCCAGCGAAAGACGACAGCCGCCGAAGTCCAGACGACGTAACGTAAAGTAACGAGGATCTTCACCCTGTGCCCGGCGGTTGAGCAGTTCTTCTTCCAGCACGTTTTCACCGATGATGCCGAGATCAACGACGCCATCCATGACCAGACCCGGGATATCGTCATCGCGTACGCGGAGAATATCGATAGGCATATTTTCTGCCATCGCAATCAGGCGCTGGGTGTGAAGATTAATTTTAATGCCACAGCGGGCCAGCAATTCGCGTGAGTCATCGCTTAAACGGCCTGATTTCTGCATAGCTATGCGTAAGCGGGTGTTGTCTAACATTCTTTATTCCTCGTTATCCTGTCTGAATCGGTTTGGGTCACGCACAAAAAAAAGCCCCCGGAAGAAATCTTCCGGGGGCTTTCTCATACGCTCATGCACCGCTGGAAGATTTAAATGTCTCCCAGCACACATCGCCTGAAAGACTAGTCAGGATGATGGTGATGATGGTGATTAAATTGAGCGCGTGTCATAAATTTTCTCGATGAATGCTTATTCATTTGATGTCTTTTAACCTAAACCACTTTAGCCACGGAAAGCAAGGGCTTTTTTTGATCATTAATTCATTTCATATTGATACTATGAATTGTCAGCCACCGTGGGCTGGCGTAGCCTTGGGTTATAGGCCAAAAGTCAGGAGAAAAGGCATGAAAAAGGTCGCAATTGTCGGATTAGGTTGGTTAGGCATGCCGTTAGCCATGTCTCTGGCAGCCAGGGGCTGGCAGGTTACCGGCAGCAAAACCACATTGGATGGGGTGGAAGCGGCCCGAATGAGCGGTATTGAAAGCTACTCGCTGCGCCTGGAGCCTGAACTGGTCTGTGAACCTGACGATCTCGATGCGCTAATGGATGCGGATGCGCTGGTCATCACCCTACCTGCACGCCGTAGTGGCCCGGGTGAGACGTTTTATTTGCAGGCAATGCAGGAACTGGTCGACAGTGCGCTGGCGTATCGCATTCCACGGATTATTTTTACCAGCTCCACCTCGGTTTATGGTGATGTGCAGGGGACGGTGAAAGAGGGCACACCACGTAATCCGGTCACGGCAAGTGGTCGTGTCCTGAAAGAACTCGAAGACTGGCTGCACAATCTGCCGGGAACGTCGGTGGATATTCTGCGCCTGGCAGGCCTGGTGGGACCGGGCAGACATCCCGGTCGCTTTTTTGCGGGTAAAACTGCACCAGATGGGCAGCATGGCGTCAATCTGGTGCATCTGGATGACGTGGTTTCTGCTATCACGTTGCTGCTACAAGCGCCTAAAGGGGGACACATCTATAATATATGTGCGCCTATGCATCCGGCGCGCAATGTGTTCTACCCTCAGATGGCTCGTCTGTTGGGGATGGAACCACCGGATTTCCGGGACGGAGTGGATAACGGTAAAGGTAAAGTCATTGATGGCAACCGAATTTGTAATGAGCTTGGGTTTGAGTACCAGTATCCCGATCCGCTGGTGATGCCGATGGAGTGACAGATCAGCAGAGTGTCGCTGTATACCGCCAGGGGGCGAGTATGAAACCACTGCTGGATGTTTTGATCATTCTTGATGCGTTAGAGAAAGAGGGGAGTTTCGCGGCGGCGTCCGCAAAATTGTTTAAGACGCCGTCAGCGCTGAGTTATACCGTCCACAAACTGGAAAGCGATCTTAATATTCAGTTGTTGGATCGCAGTGGACACCGGGCCAAATTTACCCGAACCGGACAGATGCTGCTGGAAAAGGGACGCGAGGTACTACATACCGTGCGCGAACTTGAAAAGCAGGCCATCAAACTGCATGAAGGCTGGGAGAATGAACTGGTTATCGGCGTAGACGATACCTTTCCCTTTTCGCTTCTTGCCCCGCTCATCGAATCTTTCTATCAACACCACAGCGTGACGCGTCTTAAATTTATCAATGGCGTACTGGGCGGCTCCTGGGATGCCCTGATTCAGGGCCGGGCCGATATCATTGTCGGTGCCATGCGTGATCCACCAACAGCGAGTGACTTTGGTTTTGCGCGTCTGGGTGTGCTTGAACAGGCTTTTGTTGTTGCCCCCCATCATCCATTGGCGCAGGAGCCGGAACCGTTGAGTCGCCGGACGATCAAACGTTTTCGCGCCATTGTGGTCGGCGATAATGTGCATCCCGCGAACGTATCGGCTTCTCAGCTTCTCGACGATCAGGAAGCCATCACCGTTTTTGACTTCAAAACCAAACTGGAACTGCAGATAAGTGGTCTGGGATGTGGTTATATTCCGCGCTATCTGGCACAACGATTTCTGGACAGCGGGGCACTGATTGAGAAGAAAGTTGTCGCGCAAATTCTGTTTGAACCCGTGTGGATTGGCTGGAACGAGCAGACCGCGGGATTAGCCAGTGCATGGTGGCGGGATGAAATTTTAGCAAATAGTGCTATCGCGGGGGTCTATGTAAAAACGGTTGTCGATAAATCAATCGGTTAGGAAAAAATATTTTTTGACAAGCCTCTCATTCTCTTGTCATTTCGCCCTAATTTAGTGCACAATGCGCCGCTTGCAAAAAATGAGATTAACCGACGTTTTAATACGCGTCGGTTATTTTTTTGCATCAAACCAATCATTCATAAAAGAGGCCGGGCTTCGTACCGGATAGATACTTACTTAAAAATCGACAGTTGTTGTCGCTGAGGATTAACAAAAAATGGGGCAATTTTTTGCTTACGCGACGGTTTCCGCCGTAATGGAGGATAACCATGTCGCATAACGCTACTCCAAACACCTCTCGCGTGGAATTACGTAAAACGCTTACGCTGGTTCCGGTTGTCATGATGGGCCTTGCCTATATGCAGCCGATGACGCTGTTCGATACATTCGGTATCGTATCAGGAATGACCGATGGTCACGTCCCGACAGCTTACGCCTTTGCACTGATCGCCATCCTTTTTACCGCACTGAGCTACGGTAAACTGGTGCGTCGCTATCCGTCTGCAGGCTCTGCCTACACTTACGCCCAGAAATCCATTAGCCCGACCGTTGGCTTTATGGTGGGTTGGTCATCACTGCTGGACTACCTGTTCGCACCGATGATCAACATTCTGTTGGCGAAAATCTATTTTGAAGCCCTGGTGCCGTCGATACCGTCATGGATGTTCGTGGTAGCACTGGTGGCCTTTATGACTGCTTTTAACCTGCGCAGCCTCAAATCTGTCGCGAACTTCAACACCGTGATCGTGCTGTTGCAGGTCGTGTTGATTGCGGTGATCCTCGGCATGGTCGTTTATGGCGTGTTCGAAGGGGAAGGTGCGGGTACGCTGGTGAGCAGCCGTCCGTTCTGGTCAGGTGATGCACATGTGATTCCAATGATCACGGGTGCCACTATCCTGTGCTTCTCGTTCACTGGTTTCGACGGTATCAGCAACCTCTCTGAAGAGACCAAGGATGCTGAGCGTGTGATCCCGCGCGCAATTTTCCTGACCGCACTGATTGGTGGCCTGATCTTTATTGTTTCTACCTATCTGTTGCAGCTGTACTTCCCGGATATCTCTCGCTTCAAGGACCCGGATGCTTCACAGCCTGAAATCATGCTGTACGTAGCCGGTAAGTTCTTCCAGGTCGGCGCGCTGATTTTCTCCACCATTACCGTATTGGCATCCGGGATGGCGGCGCATGCAGGCGTAGCGCGTCTGATGTACGTGATGGGGCGTGACGGTGTATTCCCGAAAAGTTTCTTCGGTTATGTACACCCTAAATGGCGTACTCCATCCATGAACATCATCCTGGTTGGCGCGATTGCCCTGCTGGCAATCAACTTTGACCTGGTAATGGCGACGGCGCTGATTAACTTTGGTGCGCTGGTGGCGTTTACCTTCGTTAACCTGTCGGTAATCTCCCAGTTCTGGATCCGTGAGAAGCGTAACAAGACGCTGAAAGACCACTTCCAGTATCTGTTCCTGCCAATGTGCGGTGCGCTGACCGTGGGCGCGCTGTGGGTGAACCTGGAAGAGAGCTCTATGGTTCTGGGGCTGATCTGGGCTGGTATTGGCCTGATCTACCTGGCTTGTGTGACCAAGAGTTTCCGCAACCCGGTACCGCAGTACGATGAAGATATCGCGTAATAATCTAATCTGACATCGAAAAACCGGAGACATGTTCTCCGGTTTTTTTATTCCACTGCTTTATTTCCAGCCAGTATTAATAACCGTTAGTTCTAAATTAGAGAATTTGGTTATTGGTTCTGAACCAGTTAGTCATGAATAATTTCCTGACTAATATACTTCTGGCTAATTAATTTATGTTTTCAATGATCTTAAGCGGGCTCATCTGTGGCGCGCTGCTTGGCTTTGTCATGCAACGTGGACGATTTTGTCTGACGGGCGGCTTTCGCGATATGTATATTGCGAAAAACAATCGTATGTTCTATGCGCTACTGATAGCCATTTCTGTGCAAAGCGTGGGTGTCTTTGCGCTGATCCAGGCGGGTGTACTCAGCTATGATGCCGGCACCTTCCCATGGCTGGGAACCGTTGTTGGTGGTTATGTTTTTGGTATCGGAATTGTTTATGCGGGCGGGTGTGCTACTGGAACCTGGTATCGTGCAGGAGAAGGGCTTATCGGTAGCTGGATTGCGCTGTTTACCTATATGGTGATGAGTGCGGTGATGCGCTCTACGCATGCGAGTGGGCTGAATCAGGCGCTGAAAACCTACAGTACTGAGCATAACTCCATTGCCGATACGTTGAACCTGTCCGTATGGCCACTGATCGCTATTCTGCTGGCGGTTACATTGTGGGTGGTGGCGAAAGAGCTGAGAAAACCAAAATTGAAAGTCGCTACGCTACCGCCTCGTCGTACCGGCCTTGCGCATATTTTGTTTGAGAAGCGCTGGCATCCATTTGTTACTGCGGTTCTGATCGGGCTGATTGCGCTGTTGGCATGGCCGCTGAGCGAAGCAACCGGACGAATGTTTGGCCTGGGTATCACGTCACCAACAGCCAATATTTTGCAATTCCTTGTCGCAGGCGACAGTAAGTTTATTAACTGGGGAGTGTTCCTGGTGCTGGGCATTTTTCTCGGCTCATTTATTGCAGCGAAAGCCAGTCGCGAATTTCGTGTTCGTGCAGCCGACGCACCCACCACGCTGCGTAGCGGTTTTGGCGGTCTGTTAATGGGCTTTGGTGCCAGCATCGCGGGGGGCTGTTCGATTGGCAACGGTCTGGTTATGACGGCGATGATGACCTGGCAGGGATGGGGTGGCCTGGTCTTTATGATTCTCGGCGTCTGGACTGCGTCATGGATTGTGTATATCAGACCGCAGCGTAAGGCAAAACTAACCGCTGCTGCGGCAAATTAAGCGTAAGGATTTGATGATGGCAATTAAAAAACTGGATGTGGTCACGCAGGTTTGTCCGTTTCCACTGATTGAAGCAAAAGTGGCACTGGCAGAAATGGCAAGTGGTGATGAACTGGTGATCGAGTTTGACTGTACCCAGGCAACTGAGGCAATTCCGCAATGGGCCGCCGAAGAGGGGCACGTGATTACTGATTATCAACAGGTGGGTGACGCCGCCTGGAGCATTACGGTGCAGAAAGCGTAAACACGATCCCTCCGCCGTCTGGCGGAGGGCATTTCATCTTCAGACTATCTCTTGCGCATACTGCCAGAGCGATTTCAGTAGCATCAGCTTCTCTTTGTTGTCAGCGTATTGCTGACTCAACATCTGCAATTCATTCGCGTAATTTTGCAAAAACTCCGGTGTGAATACCTGACGACGATGATCCAGCCAGCGTTGCTGCTCCCCCTCATCCAGTGTTCCGGGGAAATTGCGTGCGCGATAATTAAACAGCAGTTTTTCAATGCGATTATCGACGAAAGTGATGTCCAGTGCGGGTAAATTGCGAGGTTCGGTTTCCAGAACGATCTTCATTGCGGCACGGTCAGCATCGCTGAAAAAACCGTTGTATAACTGCGCATCTACGTTGTCCGATGGCGCAAAGGGTTCTGCTTCGGCAAAAATAGCCACCACTTTATCGCGCACCTGCGGGTTTTCACGCAGGACTTTAAGATTATCCAGACAATGCTGGCGGTTAATACCGAGACGTTCGGCATCTTCCGGACGTAACGTATTCGCCTGTGCCAGAACCGGGCATTTGTTGATATGCACCAGTTTAACCGGCACCGCTGCGTTATCTCCCAGATCGGCTTTGGCGGTGTAAAGACGCTCGCGCAGGGTGTCGCTATCCAGTTCAAGCAAGGGAGAGATATCACCGGCTAAGTCGACCATAATAACTGCATTACGATTATCCGGATGCCAGGCGAGCGGGGCAACCCAACTGGTGTTACCTCGCCATGCACCGAACATACCAGATACATGCACTAAGGGCTTCATTTGTGGGACATCAATCAACGCAGCCAGCTTGTGTTTATTACGGTGGCTGTAAAGATAGTCAAACAGACGAGGTTGACGTGACTTTACGAGTTGCGCCATGGCAATCGTGGCATACACGTCTGCCATCGCATCGTGGGCATTAGCATGCTCAATTCCGTTGGCGCGGGTCAGATGCTCAAGGCGAAAACTGGGTAGCCCGTCGTCGTTTTCTGGCCAGTTGATCCCTTCCGGTCGTAGCGCATAGCAGGCGCGCATTACATCCAGCAAATCCCAGCGAGAATTGTCGTTCTGCCAGCTCCAGGCGTAGGGATCATAAAAATTGCGATACAGGATATTACGTGTCACTTCATCATCGAAGCGCACATTGTTATACCCGAGGATACACGTTTTCGGCACGGTAAACAGCGCATGGATGCGGGCAGCAAATGCGGCTTCGTTCTCACCCTTATCACGTGCTTCTTGCGGCGTAATACCGGTTATCAGCACCGCTTCAGGTTGTGGCAGATAGTCGTCGGCGGGCTTGCAGTAAAAGACTTCGGGATCGCCAATGATATTGAAATCGCTATCTGTGCGGATGGCCGCAAACTGCGCGGGTCTGTCCAGTGCCGGATGGGTACCAAAGGTCTCGTAATCGTGGAAGAGAAAACCAGGTTGCTGCTTGCCGTCATTCATTGTTCAGTTATGTCCGGGATCAATTTAGCGCTCATCTAAGAATACCAAAAAATAGCGCGGTAATCAGCAATGGGATTATCAATGCTCGGCGATGGCCGCAATAAAATTGAGATAAACGTGATTAAAATAAAACGAATTAATAGGTTTGGGATTTTAAGAATATTTCATGAAATAAAGTTACGTTATCGTG
>NZ_JANEWM010000075.1:0-18788 GCF_028069825.1 Citrobacter sp. Igbk 14 | reverse complement strand
CACGTATTCTTATTTCTATTAATCTGCTTCCTTTACGCACAAACACTAAAATAAATCACAATTAATTAACATCAATGCATCATTTCAAAGCAAAACAACACATAAAACCAGAGTGTTTCACAGTTTTTGATTGCGGTACTCCCTTTTCATCCGCTATGTTGAAAAAACGCCTGCACCATCGGTTGAATCCGTATTTTTATTGATTTTAATCAGCAAGGAGCAGGTGTTTATTAGGCACATTCTCACACCGCTTTATGCTTTTTTTAGTTTTTTTACTTTCTGGGCGTCAATATGACAGGGGAAACAATGTTGACATTTATAGAACTCCTTATTGGAGTCGTTGTTATTGTGGGTGTAGCTCGCTACATCATTAAAGGTTATTCCGCGACCGGCGTATTGTTTGTCGGGGGCCTGGTTTTATTGATTATCAGCGCCCTGATGGGGCACAAAGTTCTGCCCGGCAGTGCCGAAAGTACCGGTTACACCGCGACAGATATTGTTGAATATATTAAAATTTTGCTGATGAGCCGCGGCGGCGACCTCGGCATGATGATTATGATGCTGTGTGGTTTTGCCGCCTACATGACGCATATTGGCGCGAACGATATGGTCGTTAAGCTGGCCTCCAAACCCCTGCAATATATCAACTCGCCTTACATGCTAATGATTGCCGCCTATTTTGTTGCCTGCCTGATGTCACTGGCCGTCTCTTCGGCAACCGGGCTGGGCGTGCTGTTGATGGCGACACTCTTTCCGGTCATGGTTAACGTTGGGATCAGTCGTGGTGCTGCGGCGGCCATTTGCGCCTCCCCTGCCGCAATCATTCTTTCTCCAACTTCCGGGGATGTCGTGCTGGCTGCGAAAGCAGCGGAAATGCCACTGATCGACTTCGCGTTTAAAACCACACTGCCGATTTCCATTGCTGCCATTATTGGTATGGCGATTGCCCATTACTTCTGGCAGCGCTATCTGGATAAAAAAGAGAACATCTCTCACGAAATGTTAGATGTGGCAGAAATCACCACCACAGCCCCCTCGTTTTACGCCATTCTGCCGTTTACCCCGATCGTCGGTGTACTGATTTTTGATGGCAAATGGGGCCCGCAACTGCACATCATCACGATTCTGGTGCTGTGCATGCTTATTGCCGCAGTGCTGGAGTTCATCCGCGGATTCAACACCCAGAAGGTTTTCTCAGGTCTGGAAGTCGCCTACCGTGGAATGGCAGATGCCTTTGCTAACGTCGTCATGCTGTTAGTTGCAGCCGGTGTATTTGCTCAGGGTCTGAGCACCATTGGCTTTATTCAGAGTCTGATCTCTATCGCCACCTCATTTGGTTCTGCAAGTATTATTCTGATGCTGGTTCTGGTGATTCTGACCATGCTGGCCGCAATGACTACGGGCTCCGGTAACGCGCCTTTCTACGCCTTCGTTGAGATGATCCCAAAACTGGCGCACTCTTCCGGTATTAACCCAGCCTATCTTTCGATCCCAATGCTGCAGGCGTCAAACCTCGGGCGCACAATCTCCCCGGTATCCGGTGTGGTTGTAGCTGTTGCGGGGATGGCGAAGATTTCACCGTTTGAAGTCGTAAAACGAACTTCTGTTCCGGTGATGGTCGGACTGCTGATTGTGATTATCGCCACGGAAGTGATGGTACCGGCAACGTCGGCCCTGATTGGCGGTTAACGATACCTGTCAATACCTGACCTTAATACACAAAATCATTTATGCTGCATCGCGGCGGCAAGTGAAGACATCCCCAGGAGCATAGATAACTATGTGACTGGGGTTTCTGCACGCAGCCAACAAAGAGGCAGCTTAAAGGATGACGTGTATTAGCCGCCGTGGTAAATACGCTGCGGTCTACCTACCTTCCCGTGAATAATCTCCGCAATGATCAAATGGCGGCTGGCACAGTACTCCAGGTAACGTCTGGATGTTGTACGGCTGATGGTAAGCGCCTGGGCGATCGTTTCCGCAGTATGATGTACCGTCGGGTCAGCAAACAACTTCAGTACCGCATTCAGCGTTAGCGCGTCGATCCCCGTCGGCAAATCCCCTTTCGGCTCACCGCGCGCATATGCATTAAACATTTCATCAATCTGTTTTTGGCTGGCACTGTCATTACCGGCCAGCATTCTTCTGCGTTGCTGATACCGGGTAAGCGTCTGCCCCAGTCGCTCGTAGGCTATGGGTTTAACCAGATAATCAAACGCCCCACTGCGTACGGCTTCTGAGACCGTGTCCATATCACTGGCTGCCGTGGTAAACACCACGCCGCCAGGGTAGCGTGCCTGAGTCAGCTCGTGTAACAGCGTTATGCCCTTGCCATCCGGCAAGTAGTTATCCAGAAGAATCAGACCAGGCTTGAAGCGCTCAATCATCATCCTTGCTTGCTCAAGATTACCCGCCAGCCATATCTGGCTAAAACCGGGTATATGGCGGATATATTCAGCATGCATTTCCGCCAGTAGCGTTTCATCCTCAACGATCAACAGCGTTAATGGTTCCGTCATTGTTTTTTTTCACTTTCGGAAGAAATAAAGAAAATAAGGTACCGCAGGGGGAGTTATCTTCGAGCGTAATCACCCCATTACAGCGCCTCACATAACTTGCAATCAGATACAAACCGATGCCATGTTCGCCTGGTTCATCGGTACGAGTGCTCACACCCTGTTCAAATATTTTTTCGCGCAATGCTTCCGGTACGCCACAACCTTGATCGGCGACTTCAATGATCACCTCATCGCCCTCATCACTCAGATAGAGTTCAACGACCTTATTACCCTGCTGGGTACGCAAACTGGCTTCAAACGCATTATCAAGCAGATTGCCAACAATTGCTGCAAACTCTGTGCTATCCAACCCCTCAGGAAGTTTATGCAGTTGACTGCCAGGGACAATGCTCATTGTGAGGCCCAGTTCCCGTGCACGCTGTACCTTGCCAAACAGCAGGCCTGCAACCTGACGATCGGCGAAAGCACCGCGCAGACTATCAATGAGTTGCTGCTGCGCCTGCGACTCTCCCTGAACCATGGCCAGCACCCGGTCATACTCTTTCATTTGCAGCAGACCATTGATGGTGGACATCCAGTTCAGGTGTTCATGACGTAGCGTTCTCAGACTTTCTACATACTGTTTGATTTGTGTTAACTGGGCATTCAGGGTCGCAATTTCATCTTTGCTACGAAAGCTGATGATAGCTCCGAGCAGTTCATCACCTGAGCGGATAGCCTCGCGGTTAGCAATAACACTCAACCCATTAAAGTTAACCATCGCATCCTGACGCTTTTCCGCAATCTGCTGGGTAAAAAAGTCTGCTGGCTGAACGACTTCCGCAATCGGCTTACCCAACCACTTACGTCCAGGCGACGAGAGCCCCAGCATTTTTCTCGCACTGCGGTTTATCGCCGTAATGCACCCTTCAGGGTCAACAGCAATTAAGCCTTCGTACACTGAGCTAAACAGCGCCTCCTGCTGACGTACTACCCGCGCGATTTGTTTGGGTTCCATACCCAACATCTGGCGTCGAATATGGGCGGCAAAAAACCAGGAAAGTAACATAAGCACCAGTAACAATAGAATGAACACCCCGGCCATCGGAAGTAAGAAATCCGAGCGCCAGCTGTCGATTTTACTGATCAGGTAGCCAATTGAGACAACACCGATGATTTTACCATCATCATCAAAGATAGGGGTTTTGGCGCGCATCGCCATCCCGATAGACCCTTTACCGGTAATAAAGTAGCTTTCCCCTTTCTCCAGTGCGCCGGGTTTGGTGAACTGCATGGGGTAGCCAATTTTATCCGGATTAGGGTGATAAAGACGGATCGAGTGGGTATCACCGATAACCACATAGTCAAAGTCAGTCCCGCTCTGCAACTTATCCGCTATCGTTGCCAGGCGCTTGTAATCACGGTGCTTCACAGCAGTAATAATGCTGTCGTTCGAGGCGATAATTTTCGCCTGATTCATTGCCATATCACGAACATGCGTTGCCAGATAATCTTCAAAGCTGGCGGTAAAGTATTGTGCTAATGCCGCGATGATAAAAACGGAAACGACCAGAATGAGTAGAAAGATACGCAACGGAAACGCCAGGCTGCGAAAAAAAGGAAACCGTGTTTTATTTTTCTTTTCCGACATGTTTTTTCCTCACCGACGTTAACCGAAACTTATTTTTCGTTGTATTTGTAATAAAAATGTTTTATTTACAAGTCACGGCCTAAAATAGGATCGTTACAGATTCCCCACCTTAAATCAATTAAACAAATAAAAACCACACGCTATTTCCGGGTTAAATTAATTAAAAAACTTAAAACCATAAAACACATTAAAACCATCTAACTTATTGTGAAATAAATCAAAATTTACCTCCAAAATACTCCTTACGATGTATGCAGCAGGGAAAAAAAGAAATACTCCGTAATAAAAAAACATTCCCTTCAATTGCAAACAAAACGTTATCAGGTTGCTAAACAGAGCAACAAAAACAGAAACCCAGTAACAAATATACCATCGGGGCTCTATTTACTATGTTCGGTAATAATATATTCACGCAAGTTAAACGCTCAGAAAATAAAAAGATGGCGGTTATCGCTCAATTTCTGAAAGAGAACGATTTGAGCGTTGATACCACCGTCGAAGTATTTATCACCGTCACCCGTAACGACCGCTTGATCGCTTGTGGCGGTATCGCCGGCAATATCATCAAATGCGTCGCTATCTGTGAATCCGTACGTGGTGAAGGCTTAGCGCTGACGCTGGCGACTGAGTTAATCAACCTTGCCTACGAGCGGCATTGCACCCATCTCTTCATCTATACCAAAACCGAGTATGAGTCACTGTTTAAGCAGTGCGGTTTTTCGACGCTGACCAGCGTGCCCGGCATTATGGTGTTGATGGAAAACAGCACCACTCGCCTCAAACGTTACGCTGAATCACTGGCGAAACAGCGCCGCGAAGGGAAAAAAATTGGCTGTATCGTGATGAACGCCAACCCCTTCACCAACGGGCACCGTTTTCTTATCCAACAAGCCGCCGCACAGTGCGACTGGCTGCATCTGTTTTTGGTGAAAGAAGATACCTCGCGTTTCCCGTATGAAGACCGACTGGACCTGGTACTCAAAGGGACTAAAGATATTCCACGTTTAACCGTACACCGCGGTTCGGAATACATCATCTCTCGCGCCACGTTCCCGTGCTACTTCATTAAAGAGCAGAGCGTTATTAACCACTGCTACACCGAAATAGACCTGAAAATTTTCCGTCAGTATCTGGCCCCGGCACTCGGCGTTACGCACCGTTTCGTCGGTACTGAGCCGTATTGCACCGTCACCTCCCAGTACAACAACGATATGCGCTACTGGCTGGAGACCCCAACACTTCCCGCCCCGCCGATTGAACTGGTGGAAATTGAGCGGCTGTGTTTCCAGGAGATGCCGATTTCCGCCTCCTGGGTACGCAAGCTGCTGGTTAAAAAAGATCTCACGGCTATCGCATCCCTGGTACCCGAAGCCACGCTGCACTACTTACAAAGCATGGTTGAGCGAACCTCATCGGCTGCGACAGTCCGCCAAAATACCCCCGCATTAGCAACAGGTGAAAAATGAAAATAAACCAGGCAGCCGTCGCAGGCACTCTCGAGTCCGGTGATGTGATGATCCGCATCGCCCCGCTCGATACGCAGGATATTGACCTGCAGGTTAACAGTAGCGTCGAAAAGCAGTTCGGTGATGCCATCAGGGCCACCATTCTGGACGTTCTGTCCCGCTATAACGTCCGCGGCGTGCAATTAAATGTTGATGATAAAGGCGCACTGGACTGCATTTTACGTGCGCGACTGGAAGCATTACTGGCTCGCGCCAGCGGCATTCCGGCACTGCCATGGGAGGATTGCCAATGATTTCCGATTCTTTACAACAACGTAAATCCCGCACACGCCGCAGCATGTTGTTCGTACCAGGCGCTAACGCCGCGATGGTCAGCAACTCATTCATCTACCCGGCAGATGCGCTGATGTTCGACCTGGAAGACTCCGTCGCACTGCGTGAGAAAGACACCGCGCGCCGCATGGTGTATCACGCGCTGCAGCATCCGCTGTATCACGACGTTGAAACTATTGTACGCGTGAACGCCCTCGACTCCGAATGGGGCATCAATGACCTCGAAGCCGTCGTACGCGGTGGCGCTGACATCGTGCGTTTACCCAAAACAGATACCGCCCAGGATGTCACTGATATCGAAAGCGAAATCCTGCGTATTGAAAACGCCTGTGGTCGTGAACCCGGCAGCACCGGTCTGTTAGCCGCTATCGAATCACCACTTGGTATTACCCGCGCGGTAGAAATTGCCCACGCTTCCGAGCGTCTGATCGGTATTGCTCTCGGCGCAGAAGACTACGTACGTAACCTGCGTACCGAACGCTCCCCGGAAGGTACCGAACTGCTGTTTGCACGTTGCTCAATTCTGCAGGCTGCGCGTTCCGCCGGCATTCAGGCATTCGATACCGTCTATTCCGATGCCAATAACGAAGCGGGTTTCCTGCACGAAGCCGCACACATCAAGCAACTGGGTTTTGATGGTAAGTCGCTCATCAACCCGCGTCAGATTGAACTCCTGCACAACCTGTATGCCCCGACGCGCAAAGAGCTGGCTCACGCACGTCTGGTGGTAGAAGCCGCTGAAGCCGCCGCCCGTGAAGGCCGTGGCGTAGTTTCACTGAACGGCAAGATGGTCGACAGCCCGGTTATCGAGCGCGCCCTTCTGGTTATCTCCCGTGCAGAACTTTCCGGCATTCGCGAAGAATAAGGCAAAAAAATGACGCAGAAAATCGAACAGTCTCAACGACAGGATCGCGTGGCGACCTGGAGCCGTCATGCAGAAAGCGAGCTTTCCGCTTATCAGAGCACCGCAAAAGTTGAATTGCAGGCGCAAAAACCGCGCAACAAAAAGCTGTGCGCTAACCTGGAAGAGGCCATTCGCCGTTCAGGTTTACAGGATGGCATGACCATCTCCTTCCACCACGCTTTCCGTGGCGGTGATCTGACGATCAACCTGGTGATGGATACCATCGCTGCAATGGGCTTTAAAAACCTGACGCTGGCTTCCAGCTCCCTGAGCGACTGCCATGCGCCGCTAGTTGAACACATTCGTCAGGGTGTCGTCAGCCGTATTTATACTTCTGGTCTGCGTGGCCCGCTGGCAGAAGAGATCTCTCGCGGTCTGTTGGCTGAACCTGTTCAGGTCCACTCTCACGGTGGTCGTGTACACCTGGTACAAAGCGGCGAGCTCAACATTGATGTCGCCTTCCTCGGCGTGCCGTCCTGTGACCCGTTTGGTAACGCCAACGGTTACACAGGTAAAGCCTGTTGTGGCTCGCTGGGCTACGCTCGTGTCGATGCTGAAAACGCAAAACAGGTTGTCCTGCTGACCGAACAGCTGCTGACCTACCCGCATAATCCCGCCAGCATTACCCAGGATCAGGTAGATCTGATTGTACAAATCGACCAGGTCGGTGATGCTGACAAAATTGGTGCTGATGCCACTCGCATGACCACCAACCCGCGCGAATTGCTGATCGCCCGCAGCGCAGCAGACGTTATTGCTAACTCCGGCTACTTCAAAGAAGGTTTTTCATTGCAGACAGGAACCGGCGGCGCGTCTCTGGCCGTTACCCGCTTCCTGGAAGACAAAATGCGCAGCCGCGACATCCGTGCTGACTTTGCGCTGGGCGGCATCACTGCCACCATCGTTGACCTGCATGAGAAAGGCTTAATCCGCAAACTGCTGGATGTACAGAGCTTCGACCGTAATGCGGCAGAATCTCTGGCACGCAATCCAAATCACATTGAAATCAGTGCTAACCAGTATGCCAACTGGGGCTCAAAAGGCGCCTCTGTCGATCGTCTGGATGTCGTGGTGCTGAGCGCGCTTGAAGTGGATACCAACTTCAACGTTAACGTACTGACCGGTTCTGACGGCGTACTGCGCGGCGCATCCGGTGGCCACTGTGATACAGCGGTTGCCGCAGCGCTTTCCATCATCGTCGCACCGCTGGTTCGTGGGCGCATCCCGACGCTGGTTGATAACGTCCTGACCTGCGTAACCCCGGGTTCCAGCGTTGATATCCTGGTCACTGACCACGGTATCGCCGTTAACCCTGCACGCCCTGAGCTGGCGGAACGTCTGCAAGAAGCTGGCATGAAAGTTGTTTCCATTGAATGGTTGCGCGAACGTGCACAGCAACTTACCGGCCAGCCACGCGCAATCGAATTCACCGACCGCGTCATTGCCGTAGTGCGTTACCGCGATGGTTCAGTGATCGACGTTGTGCATCAGGTGAAGGAATAAGCCATGCACCTGCTCCCTGAACACGCCACTTGCCACGCAGTTTCCATTCCCGAGCTGCTCGCCAGCCGTGATGAGAGACAAGCGAGGCAAAATGCCTGGCTCGCGCGTCATCACGCGCCATTGGTCTCTTTTACCGTGGTAGCGCCAGGCCCGATCAAAGACAGCGAATTAACCCGTCGCATCTTTAATCACGGCGTCATCGCCTTGCTTACGCTGGCGAAACAATCATCCTGGATTGTCAGGGAGCAAACTTCGCTGGTCTCCGCCAGCGGTCCGGAAGGTCTGTTGTCCATCGAGGCGTCAGCCCATGACCTCAAGCTCGCCACTATCGAGCTTGAGCATTCACATCCGCTGGGACGGTTATGGGACATCGATGTCCTGACCCCTGAAGGAGAAATCCTGTCCCGCCGTCATTTCGCGCTTCCTGCCCGCCGCTGTCTGTTGTGCGAGCAAAGCGCTGCCGAATGCGCGCGGGGTAAAACCCACGCGCTTTCCGACTTACTCATTCAAATGGAGGCACTGCTGCATGATGCCGATTCCCGCAACATCGACGAATAACGCTGTCCTTCCACTGGATCTGCCCGACGCCTACGCAACACTTGCCTGGCGCGCCATGCTGACTGAAGTCAACTTATCGCCCAAGCCTGGGCTGGTGGATCGCATTAATAACGGCGCACATAAAGATATGGCGCTGGAAGATTTTCATCGCAGCGCAGAGGCTATCCAGGCCTGGCTGCCACGTTTTATCGAATACGGCGCATTCAGCGCGCAGTTGTCACCTGAAGATGTACTGAAAGGACTGCGTCCGCTGGGTATGGCCTGCGAAGCCGATATGTTTCGCGCCACCGCCGGGGTGAACACCCATAAAGGCAGCATCTTTTCTCTGGGACTGCTGTGTGCCGCCATTGGCCGCCTGCACCAGCTCCAACTGACTGTTACCGCTGAAACCATTTGCTCTACGGCAGCAACATTTTGCCGAGGCCTGACCGAGCGCGAACTGCGCCAGAACAATCAACAACTCACGGCTGGCCAACGTCTTTATCAGCAACTGGGATTAACCGGCGCACGGGGCGAAGCCGAAGCGGGATATCCGCTCGTCATCCAACATGCCCTGCCGCACTACCGCGCACTGCTGACTCAGGGCCGCGACCCTGAACTGGCGTTACTCGACACATTATTGCTGCTGATGTCTATCAATGGCGACACCAACGTGGCTTCACGTGGCGGCGCTGAGGGTCTGCGGTGGATACAACAGCAGGCAACCACATTATTGCAGCAAGGGGGAATTCGTACCCCTGCCGATCTCCATTACCTACGCCAGTTCGACCAACAGTGCATCGAACGCAACCTCAGTCCTGGAGGCTGCGCCGATCTGCTGATCGTCACCTGGTTCTTAGCTCAGATTTCGCAAGTTCATCATTATCACAATTAAAGATCCTTTCCGGAGAATCACACACATGTCTTTAGCAAAAGATAAAATATGGAAGTTACTGGCCCCATTGGTCGTAATGGGCGTCATGTTTCTTATCCCCGTTCCTGATGGAATGCCTCCACAGGCCTGGCACTACTTTGCCGTATTTGTGGCAATGATCGTCGGTATGATCCTCGAGCCAATCCCGGCAACAGCGATCAGCTTTATCGCCGTCACGATCTGCGTTATTGGCAGCAACTACCTGCTGTTTGATGCTTCCGAACTGGCCGACCCGGCGTTTAAAGCGGGTAAGCAAGCGCTGAAGTGGGGTCTGGCAGGCTTCTCCAGCACCACCGTGTGGTTGGTGTTCGGTGCGTTTATTTTCGCACTGGGTTATGAAGTCACCGGTCTGGGTCGTCGTATCGCGCTGTTCCTGGTGAAATTCATGGGTAAACGTACCCTGACACTAGGCTATGCGATTGTTATTATCGACATCCTGCTGGCACCGTTTACACCGTCCAACACCGCGCGTACCGGTGGTACAGTGTTCCCGGTTATCAAAAACCTGCCGCCGCTGTTCAAATCCTTCCCTAACGATCCTTCCGCACGCCGTATCGGCGGATATCTGATGTGGATGATGGTTATCAGTACCAGCCTGAGCTCCTCTATGTTCGTTACCGGCGCTGCGCCAAACGTACTGGGTCTGGAATTCGTTAACAAAATCGCTGGCATTCAAATCAGCTGGTTGCAGTGGTTCCTCAGCTTCCTGCCGGTCGGTATTATTTTGCTGATCGTTGCTCCGTGGCTGTCTTACGTGCTGTACAAACCGGAAGTCACCCACAGTGCTGAAGTTGCAGCATGGGCCGGTGATGAACTGAAAGGCATGGGTAAACTGACCCGTAAAGAGATAACGCTGATCGGTCTGGTACTGCTCAGCCTTGGCCTGTGGGTATTTGGCGGCAAGCTGATTGACGCTACCGCAGTGGGTCTGCTGGCGGTCTCCCTGATGCTGGCTCTGCATGTTGTACCGTGGAAAGACATTACTCGCTATAACAGCGCATGGAACACCCTGGTCAACCTTGCCACGCTGGTGGTAATGGCCAACGGTTTAACCCGTTCTGGTTTCATCGACTGGTTTGCCAACACCATGAGCACGCATCTGGAAGGGTTCTCGCCTAACGCGACAGTAATCGTTCTGGTACTGGTGTTCTACTTTGCTCACTACCTGTTTGCCAGCCTTTCTGCGCACACCGCCACCATGCTGCCGGTTATTCTGGCGGTTGGTAAAGGTATCCCGGGCGTGCCGATGGAACACCTGTGTATCCTGCTGGTACTGTCCATCGGTATCATGGGCTGTCTGACTCCGTATGCCACTGGCCCGGGTGTTATCATCTACGGTTGTGGTTATGTGAAGTCCAAAGACTACTGGCGTCTGGGTGCTATCTTCGGCGTTATCTACATCGCTATGCTTCTGCTGGTCGGCTGGCCGATTCTGGCAATGTGGAGCTAATCCGCGCGCTTTACACATAGTCAAAACACAGAGTTAAAATGATGCCAGTCAGCTAAACCTGACTGGCATTTTTTATGATTAAATAGATGATATTCAGAATTTATATAAGTGTCCGAATTCATCATGACATCAACATGGCGTTCTTTTCCTTTACTGGCAGCGCTTCTGCTGCCGGTTTCTGCGACTCAGGCCGATGAACTTCAGGCCAAACAGTACGGCGATTTTGACAGCTACGTGCTGGCTCTCTCCTGGCAAACCGGTTTTTGTCAGAGTCAGCATGAGCGTAATCGTCAGGAGCCTGACGAATGTCGTCTGCAAAAAGAGACTGACAATAAAGCAGATTTTCTGACGGTTCACGGCCTGTGGCCCAGCCTGCCAAACTCAATTGCTGCCCGCGGTGTCGATAATCGTCGTTGGATGCGTTTTGGCTGTGCAACGCGCCCTATTCCCAACCTGCCTGAAGCTCGCGCCAGCCGGAAATGCGCCGCACCACAAACCGGTCTGTCACTGGAGAGTGCGGCGAAGTTAAGCGCCGTCATGCCCGGTGCTGGCGGAACATCCTGTCTGGAACGTTATGAATATGCCAAACATGGCGCCTGTTTTGGTTTTGATCCCGACGCGTACTTCGGCACCATGGTGCGGTTGAACAATGAGATTAAGAGTAGCGAGACGGGCAAGTTTCTGGCGGATAACTACGGCAAAACGGTTAGCCGTAGCGCATTTGACGCCGCATTCGCTAAAAACTGGGGCAAAGAAAATATCAAAGCAGTGAAGCTAAGTTGTCACGGCAACCCCGCTTATCTGACGGAGATCCAGTTTTCATTGAAAGCCGATGCCATCAACCAACCTTTATCATCCCGTTCATTCCTGCCGCAACCGCATCCGGGCAACTGCGGTAAACAGTTTATTATCGACAAAACAGGATACTAAGCAGGGAGACCGACGCGCACACCCGGCGTCGGTCTGACGGCTTAACGTTTTGGACGCGCATCCGGACGCACCAGATCAAAGCGATGTGATTCATCAATTGAATAATACGCACTTGGCCCACCTGCACGCAGTACCGGGTGCGCTTTCGCCGTCTGGTAGATGCCCTCTTCCAGCAGCGATTCATCAATGTGGATACCGACCACCTCACCCAATATCAGCCAGGTTTCAACAGGGGTGCCATCTGCGGTCGTCAATTGCAGACTCTGAGATAAACGACACTCAAAATTGACGGGACTTTGTGCCACGCGTGGCACATTAACTAACCGACTTTCGGCTTTGCAAAGCCCTGCGGCAAAGAACTCATCCTCGCCGTGCGGCAGACTGGCCGACGTTTCGTTCATCGCGCTGGCCAACTCAAGGGTAGTCAGGTTCCAGACAAACTCACCTGTTTCGATAATATTCCGCACGCTGTCTTTCCAGCCGCTGCTGGCAAAACCGATAATCGGCGGATGATAGTTAAAACAGTTAAAAAAACTGTACGGTGCCAGATTATGCCGACCGTTACTGTCACTCGACGCAATCCACCCAATAGGGCGCGGCCCAATAATGGCATTGAGCGGATCATGTGGCAGCCCGTGTCCCTGTGACGGTTGATAGAAATACATAGTTTTCTCTGGTGAAGTTAGCCTCTGCTAAGCATAAATTATGCTTCGCTCATCCCCCTTACGGAAGAGGATCAGCGTAGAACAATCCACGAACGATTACGACTGAATAAAGCCGAGTAGATCGGCGTTGATCTGATGTTTATGGGTGGTGCAAATACCGTGAGATCCTCCGGCATACACCTTCAACTGTGCATCTGGTAGGATTTCTGCCGCGACCTTACCGCAGGTTTCAAACGGGACAATCTGATCGTCATCACCATGAATCACCAGCGTCGGAATGGTCATTTTTTTGAGATCTTCACGCAAGTCTGTTTCCGAGAAAGCATGTATACAGTCGTACAATGCTTTAATTGATCCTTGTAAGCCCTGCTCAACAAAACTTTCACGGACAGCCCTCGATTCCTTTGCACCCTGTCGATTGTAGCCATAGAATGCGGCCGTCAACTCATAGAAAAAGGCGGCACGATCGTTCACAACGCCTTCACGAATGCTATCGAACACCTCCCTCGGCACACCATTCGGGTTAAAGTCGGTTTTAATCATGATGGGGGTTACCGCACCAATGAGTACCGCTTTTGCTACCCTCTGCGTCCCATGGCGGCCAATGTAACGAGCAACTTCGCCACCGCCGGTAGAGTGCCCGACATGCACAGCATCTTTGAGATTGAGGTGCGCGGTAAGTTCGGCCAAATCGTCAGCATACTGATCCATATTATTGCCATCCCAGGGTTGGGCCGAACGCCCATGCCCTCGTCTGTCATGGGCTATCACACGAAATCCTTTCGACCCGAGAAACAGCATCTGATCTTCAAACGCATCTGCGGTCAGCGGCCAACCATGGCTGAACACAATGGGCTGGCCGCTTCCCCAGTCTTTGAAATGCAAATAGCTGCCATCTTTTAAGGTAAGTTTGTCGTACTGGCTCATGAGATCTCCTGTCGAGGAACACTGAGTTGTCGTGGTGCGCCCGCAGCGAGCGCTTAAAAAGCATAATGCAAATTTGAGAACGATCACGTTTTTTGCCACCCCCTTCATCTGCAGCAATATTGATGATTTGCCTGAATGTGAACTAAATCACTTCAAACCAGGGGTAAGTCTCAGTATCATCATAAAAGCTAAACCCTTGCCGCCTGACGGTGAGGGTTTTCTTTTGGGATTATTTACCTGCGCATCCGCAGTATCGACGACATGGAGTAATAAATGTCCAGACCAACTATTATCATTAACGACCTCGATGCGGAACGCATTGACCGCCTGTTGGAGCAACCTGCGTTTGCTGGTTTACCGATAGCGGACGCATTAAACGCTGAACTGGATCGCGCCCAAATGTGTTCCCCGGAAACCATGCCGCACGACGTGGTGACCATGAACAGCCGCGTGAAATTCCGCAATCTGAGCGATGGCGAAGTGCGTGTACGTACCCTGGTATATCCGGCCAATATGACTGACAGCAGTACACAGCTTTCGGTAATGGCACCCGTCGGTGCAGCGCTTCTGGGTCTGCGCGTTGGCGATACGATCCATTGGGAATTACCGGGCGGTACATCGACCCACCTCGAAGTCATCGAGCTTGAGTACCAGCCTGAAGCTGCAGGCGACTACCTGCGCTAACTCTGTCTTATCAAAGCGACTCGCTTTATCTTACAGGGGATGCATCCGCATCCTCTTTCCGCTTCAACCTCTGCTTTCTTTCAGTTGCTGCACTTCCTTTTCTCCTGTTCGCAAAACATAAATCTGTGTCGTGACTGACAGAATCATTTTTAATACTATGCTGTTATGTGTTCATGTAATGACAAGGAGAATGTTTATGTACAACACAATCATAATGCCTGTTGATGTATTCGAAATGGAACTGAGCGACAAGGCTGTTCGCCATGCAGAATTTCTGGCACAAGATAAAGGGGTTATCCATCTGCTGCATGTGCTCCCGGGTTCTGCCAGTCTGAGTCTGCACCGTTTTGCCGCTGACGTTCGTCGTTTTGAAGAGCATCTGCAACACGAAGCGGAAACCCGTCTGCAAACGATGGTCGGTCACTTCAGTATCGATCCTTCCCGCATTAAGCAGCACGTTCGCTTTGGTAGCGTGCGTGATGTGGTAAACGAATTGGGTGAAGAGTTGAATGCAGATGTGGTGGTCATTGGGTCGCGTAACCCATCAATTAGCACCCATCTGCTCGGATCTAACGCCTCAAGCGTTGTCCGCCACGCCACCTTACCGGTGCTGGTCGTTCGCTAATAAAAAAAGAGGCTACCTTCCGGTAGCCTCTTCTTCCTACAAACCGATGAAATCCCATTTGTAGGCCCGATATGCTTGTGCTATCGGGCATTTCGCTTCTTTTGCAGGTGAGTCTTACTTTCTTATACGGTTGTGGTGCGAATCAAATAATCAAAAGAGCTCAGAGACGCTTTCGCGCCCTCGCCAGTCGCGATGATGATCTGCTTGTACGGTACGGTTGTACAATCCCCCGCAGCAAAAACACCCTTCACGCTGGTCTCGCACTTGGCATCAATGATGATTTCACCCATGCGGTTACGCTCAACGGCGCCTTCCAGCCAGTTCGTATTCGGCAACAGGCCAATCTGCACAAAGATACCCGCCAGTTCCACATTGTGGATATCACCGCTGACGCGGTCACGATACTCCAGACCGGTGACTTTACTGCCGTCGCCTTTCACTTCTGTGGTTTGCGCATTCAGAATAATGTCGACGTTTTTCAGACTGCGGACTTTATTCTGCAGAACCTGATCGGCCTTCATTTCCGGGGCAAATTCCAGCAACGTCACGTGCTCGACGATACCCGCCAGATCGATAGCCGCTTCAACCCCCGAGTTACCGCCACCAATCACCGCGACGCGCTTGCCTTTAAACAGCGGGCCATCACAGTGCGGACAGTAGGTTACGCCCTTGGTGCGGTACTGATCTTCACCTGGCACGTTCATGTTGCGCCATTTTGCGCCGGTAGCAATGATGATGCTGCGTGCTTTCAACACCGCGCCGGATGCCGTTTCAATCTGATGCAAACCACCTTCCTGTGCTGCCGGAACCAGCTTGCTCGCACTCTGGCTATCAATAACATCCACATCGTAATCATCAACGTGTGCTTTCAGTGCGCCAGCCAGTTTCTGGCCTTCGGTTTTCGGTACAGAGATGTAGTTTTCGATATCAACGGTATCAAGAACCTGACCGCCAAAGCGTTCACCCATCAAACCGGTGCGAATACCTTTACGTGCAGAGTACACCGCAGCTGCTGCCCCGGCAGGACCCGAACCGACGATCAGCACATCGTAAGCATCACGCTGATTCAATTCTTCCGCTGCGCGTTTTTCTGCGCCAGTATCAACTTTCGCTACGATTTCAGTCAGCGTCATACGGCCCTGACCAAACTCTTTACCGTTCATATAGACCGCCGGGACGCCCATGACGTTACGGTCGGTAATTTCGTTCTGGAATGTACCGCCATCAATCGCCGTATGCTTGATTCGCGGGTTCAGCACGGACATCAGGTTCAGCGCTTGCACCACATCCGGGCAGTTATGGCAGGACAGTGAATAATAGGTTTCGAACTCAAAATCCCCGTCGAGGTCGCGGATCTGCTCCAGCAGTGACTGTGTCTCTTTCGACGGATGGCCACCTGTCCACAACAGCGCCAGAACCAGAGAGGTAAACTCATGGCCCAGTGGAGAGCCGGCAAAACGTGGCCCCTGGTAAGAACCCGGATTGGTGATCAGGAACGATGGCTTACGTACGGCCAGAGTATTGTCTTCTTTAAAGGTGACTTTTTCTGACAGTTCAGCAATTTCAGTCAGCAGTTCCTTGATTTCTGCCGATTTAGCGCTGTCATCCAGCGTAGCAATCAGCTCAACAGGTTTGGTCAGTTTCTCAAGATAAGCCTTGAGTTGGGTTTTCATATTTGTGTCGAGCATTATTCTTCCCTCTCTGAAAACATCATCATGCAAGCCGAATTCGCGGGGCTGCATCAATGCAACTTGCGTCATGGTGCTGGAATGAAACAGGCGCGAATTTGCGCCTGTGGAATGCCGGATGCACTACGTTTATCCGGCCTACAAATTATGCGACTTAAATCTTACCAACCAGGTCCAGGGACGGAGCCAGAGTGGCTTCGCCTTCTTTCCACTTAGCCGGGCAAACTTCGCCAGGGTGGGAAGCGACATACTGTGCAGCTTTAATTTTGCGCAGCAGGTCAGACGCATCACGGCCGATACCTTCAGCGGTAACTTCGATTGCCTGGATGATACCTTGCGGGTCAACGACGAATGTTGCACGGTCAGCCAGACCTTCATCTTCACGCATGTTGTCGAAGTTACGGGTCAGGGCGCCAGTCGGGTCGCCGATCATCGCATATTTGATTTTCGCGATGGTTTCAGAGCTGCTGTGCCATGCTTTGTGAGTAAAGTGAGTGTCGGTAGAAACAGAGTAAACGTCCACACCCAGTTTCTGCAGTTCTTCGTAGTGGTCAGCAACGTCACCCAGTTCGGTCGGACATACGAAAGTAAAATCAGCCGGGTAGAAGAAGAAGACACTCCAACGACCTTCGGTATCTTTCTCGGTTACTTCGATGAACTCACCGTTTTTGAACGCCTGGTTTTTGAAAGGTTTAATTTTGGTATTAATCAAAGACATCTGTACTTCCTCCGTGTTTTCGTTGAGGGATAAGTTAACGAAAATCATTGATAAGGGCTAATGCGTTTCCTTTATCAAATCAATAAGCGTTAACTAACAACCGACTCAACCGCATTTTGTAAACCCTATTCTAAAAGTAAAAAAGGCTCCCTTTGCAGGGAGCCTCATTACCCGAGTTACCCGCAAGTAACTTCAGTGCCAGCAGAACTGGCTATGTGTTGCGCTCTACATTACCTTAACCAAGGTCGTAACAGCGATTGGGATTACATCACCCAACTACCGAAAGGGCAATCGACAGACTGTCGATCTTACCTATGGCTGCGATAGGTTTTGCAACTTAACTCCCTTTCCTTCTAATTTTATAAGGAAAATCAATGTTTAAACGTACATTACTCTTAGCTCTGCTCCCTGCTGTCGTCCACGCTGAAGAGCTTCCTGCCCCTGTTAAAGCGATTGAGAAACAGGGCATTACGATTTTGAAGCCGTTCGACGCCCCTGGTGGTATGAAAGGGTACCTGGGCAAATACCAGGACATGGGGGTCACTATCTATGTCACGCCTGATGGAAAACATGCGATCTCCGGCTACATGTATAACGAGAAAGGTGAAAACCTGAGCAATGCGCTGATAGAAAAAGAAATCTATGCACCTGCCGGGCGCGAGATGTGGCAACGAATGGAAAAAGCGTCGTGGATTCTGGACGGCAAAAAAGACGCTCCGGTTATTGTGTATGTGTTTGCCGATCCATTCTGCCCATACTGCAAACAATTCTGGCAACAGGCACGTCCGTGGGTTGAGTCCGGCAAAGTTCAATTACGCACGCTGTTGGTCGGCGTGATTAAGCCCGAAAGTCCGGCAACCGCTGCGGCCATTCTGGCAAGCAAGGATCCCGCTAAAACCTGGCACGACTATGAAGCTTCCGGCGGTAAAATGAAGCTGACAATGTCAGCAACGCCACCTGCCGAGCAGATGAAGACGCTGAATATCAACCAAAAATTAATGGACGATTTAGGTGCCAACGTCACACCCGCCATTTATTACATGAGCAAAGATAATACACTGCAACAGGCAGTTGGTTTGCCCGATAAAGAGAAGCTGGATATTATTATGGGAGCCAAATAGATATACGCAACGAATGATTGATTGATATCATCTTCATATCAATCAATCTTCTTTCCATATCAATCAACGCATTAGCACTTTTTACCGCAAAAATAACCCTACCTGTGCTATTTTAGTATTATTAAACCATTCATTAAGTTTTATATGTATATGT
>NZ_JANEWM010000074.1:0-18891 GCF_028069825.1 Citrobacter sp. Igbk 14 | reverse complement strand
CTATAAAGAGATCATAGATTCTATTTACAATTTTTATTTCATTTTTTGGTCCCGGAATTAATATTACCCTATCTGTTTGAATACTCTTTCTTTTGCGGAAATTCAATATTTCTTTAGCTGTGCCATTTTCGTCTACTAAAAGACGTCTCAGCCCATAACCAGCCATACCGCCTTGATGAAAACCAAGCTTTATTAAATTTACTTGCCCTATAAATACCTTTTCAGATAAATTCCTGCTGTGATATGCAGCACTTGATCTTTTTATATTCAGTATAACAGAGGACTCTAAAGGGAAATCTTTAGTGGGTATAGGTTCGGAACAATATATAAGATCTACACCATTTCTTTCAAATAGAAAGGAATAATATGCAGCTTCATCACTATTTTGAAAACGACCAAAACGGCTCACATCATAAAATAATACAGCCTGTATATCTATTTTCTTTTGTTCTACATCGCTAAGTAACTGCTGCAAAGAATGCCTGCCTACGATACTGACTCCGCTCTTACCTGCATCATCGTAGGTATAAGCGATTTCCATATTGTTCTTTTCAGCATAATCTTTGATATATTCGGACTGATTATGTAAAGAATATTGCTGATGGTCGGTAGACATCCTCAAGTACTGTGCGACCCTAACTCTATGATTTTTTTCATTTCCGCTAGCCATGCACAAAACCTCATGGATGATTCAATACAATGTAGAGGATAAAATTGATCAAATTTTAACCGAATTCAACTGTTTTATCATTGATTAGAGCGAATTTGGTAGTTCTTCGAGGTGTATGATAATCGAGAAGAGATGTGAATTATTTAGCTGATATGACCGACAGCTTTCGTTATGTGGCCTCAAGGTACCCATTTGTAAATGGCTATGCTTAGTCCACATAGGTTAATGGTGTGATCATTAATTCTTCAAATAAATCAAGATAGTTAACCCATCATGGAAGAGTTATGCGGCAATAACTTTGTATTTTTGAGACGAAACATAGTCACTCCACCATTGCATGAGAACCACACGTTCTGTGAGATACTCTGCACGATTGTAGGCTGCAATTATTTCATCTTTTTTCGAGTGGGCAAGGGCGGCTTCTAAGACATCAGTTCTAAACTTGCCACACTCCTCAGCCGCCGTTCTAGCGATTGATCGCATACCATGAGCTACAAGCTCACCTCCGAAGCCCATACGGATTATAGCCGCATTAGCTGTTTGTTCATGCATGTGATTGAGTGGAGCTTTGATACTGGGAAAAACCCACTCTCTATGCCCGCTGATGGCTTTCATTGAATCCAAGACTCGCAAAGATTCTTTGCTCAGTGGAACTTTGTGAGGCTTCTTCATTTTCATAAACTCCGCCGGGATGTTCCACATGCCGGTTTCTATATCAATATCTGACCATCTTGTGCGAACAGCTTCACCAGGGCGAACCCATGTGAGAAGTTGCCACTCAATCAGTAGCCTTGTTTCTAAACGGATAGAAGCATTGTTTAGAGCAACCAGGAAGCGGGGGAGTTCGGAAGGGGGTAATGCTGGCATATTCTGTTTTTTTGGCTTGCTGAACCGTTGCCCCAAGTTGTCAGCCGGATTGAATTCTATGAGCTCTTCTGTTGCTGCATAGCGGAATATTTCATTCAGCCGGGATATGACGCGGCGAAGTGTTTCAAGGACACCTCGTTTTTCTATGGGGTCTAAATGCTGTTTAAGCATTTTAGGGCGAATCTCCTTAATGGGGGTATCACCCAACGTTGGAAAGATATTTCTCTCTAGGCTTCGCCAGATGTCGTTAGCATGATCCTGGGAGATGCCTGACGTTTTGACTTTCTCATCAAGCCACTTCTTGGCTACTGCTTGAAATGTATGTTCCGTTGCATCCTTAAGGGCATTGGCTTTGTGGGTGTTATGAACTTGTGGGTCTATACCATTTGCAAGCAACGACAAGTACTCATCACGTAAAGCTCGTGCCTTCGCAAGTGTAAGGTGAGGATAGGTTCCTAAGCTCACCTTAGTTCGCTTTTTGGTCACAGGCACTGCATATCTGAAATACCAATTTTTCTTTCCTCCCTTCGCTAAGGGGGCGATTCGCAGGAGCAAACCATCGCCGTCAAAAAGGTTAACCTCTTTCTCGGCAGGTTTGGTGCTTTTGATTTCAGTGTCAGTGAGCTTCTTAGCGATTTTTGCCATGTTTGGGACCCTCATGTTTTGGACCCTTTGTGTTGGGTCCCAAAAAGGGTGCCATAACGAGTAGATTCTAGCAATTCTCGGTAGACTACTATAGACGTAAAAAAGCCCGCAAGGCTGGTTCCATGCGGGCTTGATAGACTTCACTGAACTTCAATATATCAAAAATTGGTGGAGCTGGCGGGAGTTGAACCCGCGTCCGAAATTCCTACATCCTCGGTACTACATGCTTAGTCAGTCTTTACATTCGCCTGGCACCTGCGGACAGACACGCCACTACCAGACTAGCCTGATTAGTTTTAACGCTTCAACCCCAGGCAGGGCATCCACGCGATCTCTTTTGGGTTTGACCTCTCTTTGATCCCCGTCTTAAGAGCGGAAGCTAGGGAGAGAGGGCTCAGAGCAGGTTATTAAGCTGCTAAAGCGTAGTTTTCGTCGTTTGCGACTATTTTTTTGCGGCTTTTTACGAGGCCAACCGCCCCTCGGCATGCACCTTGGGTTTCGCGAATCCCGTCGAATCCAGAATCAGCCCCAATGTGTTGCAGCAAGTATAACAGACTTGTGACACGCGTGACCAGCCCCCACAACCCCTTAACCGCAAGGATTTACCGCTCGCGCAGTGCTTCTTTTGCACGATTAAATGGTTTGATTAAATAGTCGACGATGGTTTTTTCACCTGTTTTTATATCCACAGTGGCAATCATGCCCGGTACGATAGAAAAATGACGTCCCAGCTTGTTCTGCAAAAAGTCCTGATGGGTACGTATGAAAACACGGTAGTAGAAGATCTCCGGCTTCACTTTGTCCTGAATGGTATCTGGGGAGATGGTTTCTACCACGCCCTCCAGTCCTCCGTAAATGGCGTAGTCATAGGCAGTAATCTTTACCAGTGCCCGCTGTCCGGGATGGATAAACGCGATATCGCGCGGCGACAGGCGGGTTTCAATCAGCAAATGATCGTCTACCGGGACAATCTCCATCATTTCGCCGTTAGGAGGGATAACGCCGCCAATCGTGGTGACCTGGATGTTTTTTACGATACCGCGCATCGGGGCGCGAACGGTCAGGCGGGTGACGGAATCTTCGCGACCTTTTAAGATGGCCGCCAGCATATCGACCTCGGCGTTGGCCTTCGACAGTGCTTCACGCGCCTGCACGTAATATTGCGAGCGCAGGTCGGTTATTTTGAGCCCAAGATCGCTTTTTTGTCGTTGCAGGCGCAGCACTTCCACATGGCTGGCGGCACCGCTTTTCTCCAGCCGTTGGGTGATCGCCAGTTCCTTGTTCACGGAGACCAGCGCATCCTGTAGTTCCACCATCGAATCGGCAAGCTGCGCCCGGCGGCTTTTATATAACCGGGTTTCAGAGGCGATAAGTTCCGGCCAGGCCTGCAGCGAGCTGGGGAACGTTAGCTGCAAATCGTTGACTTCGGCATTCAGTCTGGCGCTTGACGCTAAAGATGCACGGTATCGGGCGGCGCTTTCACCCACGTTGGATTCAGAACGCGTTGGGTCGAGGCGGGCGACAATCTGGTTGGCCTGAACTTTATCACCTTCGTGCACGCTGAGTTCGGCGAGGATCCCGCCGTCAAGCGACTGCAATATTTGTTCACGCGAGCTGGGGATGACTTTCCCACTGCCGGTAGAGACTTCATCCAGTTTACCGAAATACGCCCATCCCCCCAGGATGGCAAAAAGCAGTGTGCTGAGCAGAATAATGCGGCTGGCACCGGAAAAACGGTGTTCCCGGCGGATATCGAGGTCGTCCATGGCGGCGTCATGCGGATTGGTTTTCATTTTTCCACTCCCGACCGTGAGTCTGTGCAGGTGCCCGATTTGCATTTAGCGCCTGCGCTTTTGGGGCATCCATGACCAGCTGACCTTCTTTGAGCACCACCACGCGCTCGACCAGCTCCAGAACCGGAACGCGATGTGTGGCGACAATCAATGTGCGGTTGCCCAGCCACTGGTTTAACCGTTGTATAAATTCCCGCTCGGTGTGTTCATCCAGCGAGGCACTGGGTTCGTCGAGCAGTACGATATTGGGCGATCGCAGTAACATTCTGGCGAGCAGAATTGACTGACGCTGCCCGCCGGAAAGCCCATTACCGCCTTCCATAATGGGGTGTGCCAGCCCTTTGGCGAGTTGTTTGACGAATGCAGATGCGCCACTGACCTCCAGCGCTTCGAATATCTGCGTGTCGCTGGCATGCGGTGCGCCGAGTGTCAGATTCTCGCGTAACGTACCGAAAAAAAGCCGCGCGTTCTGGCTGAGAAAGCCGATATTGCGGCGTAAATCAGCCATATCGATTTGCGCCAGACTCAGGTTATCGAGTCGGACATCACCCTGAATAATCTCCACGCCGCCCGCCATGGCCTGTAGCAGGGTTGATTTACCCGCGCCGTTACGCCCGAGTATCGCAATCCGCTCTCCGGGCATCACTTCCAGGCGCGAGATGCGTAACGGTACGCGCTGGTCGTCACTGTGGTAGCGAAAGTGCGCATTTTCAAACAGATAGTGGCCGCGGAAGATTTCCTGGTGTATCCGGTCTTCATCGTGCTGCGTCTCGGTGGGAAGTTGCATAATGCTGTCCAGCCCCATTTTGGCTGCTTTGACCTGCTGCCAGCGAGCCAGCACACCACACAGGTTAGCCATCGGGGCGATCATCCGTGATCCGAGCATCGAGGCGGCCACCACGGCCCCGGTGGTCATCGTGCCTTCAATAACCATGGGCGCACCGAACATAATGATGGCGGCGTAAACCAGGCTTTGTACTGACATCCCCCAACCGATCAGCCCCTGGGTAAGCTTGCGTGTGCGTAGCCCGGACTCGCCAGTAATGCGGATATAGCTGTTCCATTGCTGTAAAAAGCGGTTCTCCGCCTGCATTAGCTTGATATCTTCCAGCCCCTGAACGCTTTCGACCAGCACCGCGTTGCGCAGAGTGGATTCATGTGCGGCCTGGTTAGCAAGTACCGCCAGTTTTTTCTGTAATAACAGCCCCGGCAGAATCATCAGAATGGCAGCGACGGGGGCTATCCACGCCAGCGGCGGAGCAATGCACGCCAGTACGACAATAAACAGCAGGAAAAACGGCAGGTCGACGATGGTCGACATGGTTGAGGAGGTGATCATCTCCCGGATCTGCTCCAGCTCGCGGAGTTGGGAAATAAAACTCCCTGTTGAGCGGGGAACCGCGCTATTGCGCAACCGCAGGGCATGACTGAACACCCGATCGGAAATGCGCATATCGGCGCGTTTACCCAGCAGATCCATAATGTGGGTACGTGCTTCGCGCAGCAGAAAGCCAAACAGGACCGCCACCAGAACGCCGGTTGAGAGAACATACAGCGTCGGATACGACTGGGCCGGAATCACCCGATCGTAGACCTGCATCGAAAAGATAATCCCGGCGAGCGACAGAACGTTAATCAGAAAAGCGGCAACCATCACCGGCAGGTAAGGGCGGATATCCTGTAAAACCAGTTCGCGCATCCAGTCCGGCTTAAAGCGAGAAATATAGCGGTCTACCCGACTGTCTTTTAGCGCCGAAAGCGGGCGCAGCGCGGTAATGCTTACGATCTCCGGCACCAGCTCTGCAACCGTCAGCCGGTTACGCTGCCCCTCTTCGGCGATGATAAAAACATCCAGCGCATCGTCACCGTTGAAATGTTCTAGCACCATGATTTGGCCGTCGCGCAGTTCAGCCACTACCGGTAAACGCCACTGGCTGAACGCCTGCTTTGTGGTATCCAGTGCGTGAAATGACAGGCCTGCCTGGCGCGCCAGTTGCGTCAGCGCGAGGGTGCGGTTTTTTCCTGCAAACCACGGAGCGTTGGCCTGGATTGCGCCGGGGGAGCAGGCAACGCGATAGTGGCTGGCAATATAGGTCATCGCCTGCGCCCACTGGCTCAGGGCCTGTTCGCCAATGGCCTCTTCAGCATGTGAATCGACGTCACTCATAGCTGTATCTCCACCGATTGAATGCTGCGGTTATTTAAGGCGAATGCCTGGCGTAGCGATCCGGTGTTGTAGAGGCAGTTCAGCTGTAACTGGCGTAGCTGGTTTTGGGTCTGGAGTTCAGCAAAACGGGCCTGGTACACTTCCTGTTCGGCGTTAAGAACATCAAGTAATGGGCGTGAGCCGAGATCCAGATACTGCTGTTGATACAGTTCACGAGTGCGTTCGCTCAGTCGCTGCTGGCGGCGCAGGATCTGTAATGCAGTCGCGAGGCTCATTGCCTGGCTGCGGGATTCCAGTAATTTTTGCCGTACTTCAAGTCGGGTGCGCTGAATAGAGTACTGTGCGGACTCTACCGCGTGGCTGGCGGCGTTGCGCCGGGCGGTGAGACCGCCGCCCTGATACAGCGGCATTTCGACTTTTACCCACGCTGAGTACTGCGTTTTGTCGAGCACCTCATGGCTGGGGTATTTGTCGTTGAGATAGTGCTGAACAGATGGCTCCAGGGAAATGGTTGGCGTCATCTGTGCGTTGGCGTAATCCAGATTGGCCTGTGCGACGTTCGCCTGCGCCCAGGCTGCCAGCACTGCAGGAACCAGCTTATCGTCGGGTTTAACGACATCGCAACTGCTGTCCAGTTTTACCGGAAACTCATTGCTGATGACGTTCAGTGAGCGCCAGCCGAGATAGCTCATCAACGTCGCTTTGCTACTGTCGAGATTGGCCTGATATTGCGCCAGCTGTGAACGAGCAGACTCAATACGCGCATCGGTTTGTACCACGTCAGACAGCGAGGTCGCCCCTTCATCATTACGTTCTCTGGTCAGTCGACCAATACCGTTTAGCGCGACCAGTTGCTCTTCGGCGGCATCCACCATCTGTTGCCATGTCTGAACCTGGACGATGGCATTGGCGGTGGCGTGGGCGACAGTATCGATGCTGAGTAACACGTTTGCCTGTTGTTGCGCCGAACCGGCGGCTTCGGCGCGCACCTGGCTGGCGACTTTGCCAAAGTCATACAGCATTTGTGACACCGAAATGACCAGTGCAGGGCTGAAGCCATGGTCGGTGTAGGTATTGCTGTAGCCGTTGTTCATTCCGGCTGTAACTTGCGGATAATATTTTGCTTTCGCCACGTCTATCTGCTCATTTTGCGAGAGCAGTTTGCCAATGGATTCACGAATAGAAGGATGCCAGCTCACTGCGCGGCTCACCGCGTAGTTAAGCGTCAGGCTTCCGGGAGCGGCAACGCTTAGCGGTAGATCGGCCACAGAGCCATCCAGAGAGGGAAGCATCTGACTGGTTGCCAGCCCTTCCGGCGTAATAATTTGCGGTTCATCTTCGGCATTCGCACGAACGGAACAGAACGTTAATGCCAGCAGTACAGCGACAGGGGCGACATTTCTCATAGTTTATCCCTTGCAAAATAGGGCAGTGACGACTGTTATTGCCCCGGACGTCATGGCATCCGGGGCTGTTGTTATCTCGTTATAGCGGTATGGCGTTCGTTTCAGGTCACAATGTGATTTTGTTGGATCAGCTCATCGAGCGTGGTGTGTACGTTCTCCAGTGTTACGAGGTTAGTGGTGTGGTACGTACTGCCTGTACCGTCGCGGTCAATGGAAACGACGGTGTTGTTACCGCTGGTGGTCACCGTGAGGTAGTTACCGAGCGTGGCATTTTGTCCGTTCCAGCCTACCAGCAGGTCGCCGATGTCGATTTTGTCGCCCTGCGCCAGCGAGAAGTTGGTCCAGGTGTCTGCCGTTCCGTTACCGCCCGTTGCATCGCTGGCATTAAGCAGGTGATAAATCAGCGTATCGCCGTAGACCGAGCCGATGATTACGTCATGCTGCGCGGTGCTTGCCATCTGTGGATTCATATTGATGGTCAGCGTCGCGGTGTCCGTATGCCCGTTTTGGTCGTTAAGCGTATAGGTAAATGTCTCTTTGCTGGCCATCGATGCCACGGTTGTACCCGGTTTCAGCGTATAGATGTATGAGCCATCCAGATTCATGGTCAGTGAGCCATAATGACCCTGAACTGTTGTGCTACTGATGCTGCTGGTTGGATTGAGTGTGGCGGTACTGCCGTTAAAGCCGGTGATAGTGAGCTGGGTATGGACGGTTGAGAGCTGATCGTGCGCGCCAGCGGCATCACTGCCATCAAAAATATTGCCATTCACCGTCGTGGTGTTAACGTCCCAGGTATTGAGGTGCCATGTCGTGCCCGTGACGTTCGGCGTAATGCTGACGTTGCCAACGGCCAGTCCCCCCATCGTTCCTGTGAAGCTGATGCTGTAATGACCCGCGGCTAGCTCGGCATTACCCAGTGAGACGGCAATTGAACTGCCTAACAGGCTGATAGCACTGGCGGGTACAGAGCCTGAAAGTGAGAATCCGTCAGGACCGGTGATTGTCCAGGTCACGCCCAGCGTACCGACGGTGATAAGGGTGCCGATGCTGAAGTTGAGCGTGGCGCCTTTCAGTACGTCATTTGTTGCGATGTCAAACGAACCTGAACCGGTTGCTTTGCTCCCCAGCGTCGGAATTGTCGCTGTGCCCAGCGCGCCGCTTCCGTATGCCGCAGAATCCTGAACGGTACTCACCGCCATCATGCCGCTGACGTCATTTACTGCGTCCAGCGCCTGCGGGGTCGCCGTAATGTTCAGCGAGGCGCTACCTGTATCGCCATTGGGGGCTTTGACCGTATAGACGAAACTGTCCGGTGTGCTGATGCTATCTGCACCCAGCCCGCTTTTCAGGGTATAGGTATAGTTCCCCTTCGCATCGATAGTCAGCGTGCCGTATTGTCCGTTAATACTGGTGGTGCCCGTCCCGTTAATCGCAACACCATTCACTTCGGTGATGACGCTGTTTATCGGAGCCGAGTCATTGACCAGAATATTACCGTTGGTTACCGCGCTGAGACTGTCCACCGCGTAGGTATGATCCGCCTGAATATTCAGGGTATAGCTGGTCAGTAACGTCAGGCCGCCAGAGGCGTTAAGCAGGAAAAGATAGTCACCACCCGGCAGCGTGATGGTGTACGCCGAAGAGCTGCCGCCCAGCAGCGCCGTAACCCAGTTTGGCTGCACCCGATATTGTTCATACTGCTGAATAGCCTCATTGAAGCGGTAGACATAGAGATCAAAACCGCCAAGCGTCACACCGAGGACACTCGCCTGGACGGTGAGCGTACGGGTTGCTCCGTCATCAACGTTGAATTTGATTGGGTTGGTCAACCCGTTGACCAGGCTGACGTCGAGGACATCACCCAGCCCGACATTTGCCAGTGTGAAGCCAGTTTGTTTTGACGTGCCGTGGTCGACTGCGATCACCTGGGTTCCGTAGGTCAGTGACGCCACATCATCTGCTGCCGTTACCGTGCTGGTGGTTGGGGCCTGGCCCAGCGTGACAACCAGTTTGGCTGAGGAATGGTCTGTGCCATGCGTCAACGTATAGGTGAAACTTTCGGAGCGGCCATACACCGATATTGCTGTATCGGTCAGGGTATAGGTATAACTGCCGTCCTGGTTAATATGCAGGGTGCCGTATTTACCCTGTACATTCACGCCGCCTGCCGTGACGTTTACCACGGTGCCGTTACCGTCGGTGATGGAGGTGACCAGCGTGCCGGAAGGGGTGTTATCCTGCCCGTTGGTGGGATCGGTATCGGTGATAATGTTACCGGATTCTGTGGTCCCCCCGGTGATGGTTCCGCCGTTGGTTTTCACCACAGCAACGTCCAGGCTGGTGTAAGCGCCGGTCGCCAACAGGTTCGTGTTGAAGCTGACCACGCGATAATCCCCGCCTGTCAGCCCATCATAATTGAGCGTCACTCCAGAGGCTCCGATGGTCAGCAAACTGGCGAAATTGGGTTTCGAAGTATCGACCACGGTTATCCAGGTGTTGTGCACGGTGTCATAGCGCTGGATAACAATCTCCATTGAGCTCAATAGTGACAGCACAATGCCGGTCGCTGCGGCGTTAATGGTGATGGAGCCACTACCGCCAGACTGGATGCTGAAATTAACGCTTGCCGTATCATTCCCCAGCACGTTGGCGACGCTACCCAGTGCGTTCACCAGCAGGAAACCGTAATCGCTTTGATGCTCAGTGCTGACTGTCACGTCAGTCTGTAGCGGCAAACGGGTGACATTATCTTCAGCCAGCAGAGGGAGTACCGGCGCGATGACGCTGGCAGGCGATGACGTGTTGCCCGCCGCGTCGGTTGCCGTTGCAGATAACGACTGACCTTCAATCTGGCGTACAGGCAAGGTGGCACTGTAGACCCCACTGCTGTTGGCGACCGCTGTCACGCTGGTGCCACCGGGCAGGGATATCGTAACCGTACTGCCGGCTTCGGCAATACCGCTCACAGTTCCGCCATCGGCGCTGATCAGAATCGTAGGGGGGGGCGGTGGCGTGGTATCCACAATGATGCTGAACGAGCCAGACAAAATGCTCGAGCCGTTGGCATTTGTGGCGTTGGCGGTAAACGCATGGTTGTCTTCACTCAGGGCGCTGCCTGGCGTAAAACTCCAGATCCCATTCCCGTCTGCGGTTGTGCTACCCATCAACGTGCCGTTGTTATACAGGTTGATAACGGCGTTTGCCTGCGCAGTTCCGCTCAGTGTTGGGCGGGTATCATTGGTGGTTTTCCCGGCGGCGACCAGGCCCGTGATAGTGCCGACATCATCGAATACGCTGGAGATCACCGGCGCGGGAGGAACACCGGTAAACGGGGCCAGCACGTTGCCGGCGGTGCCGATATTGCCAGCGGCATCCTGTGCGCTGACCTGCAGCGTTTGCCCACTAATTTGCGGTGGATTCAGGGTAAAGGTGAAGTTACCGGAAGCATTTGCTGTTGTGGTGCCGAGTACCGTTCCGCTACCGGAGGTGATAATGACCGTACTGTTCGCTTCGGCCACACCGGTTAACGTCGTACCATTGGTGTTGACCGCCAGCCCGGTTGGAACTCCGGGTGCGATGGTATCGACCACAATGGCTGCTGCAGACGAAAATCCACTGATATTCCCCGCAGCATCTGTCGCCGTGATGGTAAACGAATGAGCCCCTTGAGCCAGATCAGTGGACGGCGTGTAATTCCAGTTGCCAGTGCTGTCAGCCGTTACGCTGGTGACAAAACTGCCATTATCATAAATATCGACTCGCGCGTTGGCCTCTGCGGAGCCGTTCAGGGTTGGGCGTGCGTCATTGGTGGGCTGGTTGCTGCCAATCGCACCGGCGTTGGGGCCAACATCATCAATAATGCTACTTATTGAAGGCTGTGCCGGAGCCGCGGTGTCCACCACCACGGTAAAACCTGGTGTTGCGCCGCTGGTATTGCCTGCCGCATCGGTAGCGGTCACGGTGAAGGTATGGGACCCGGTCGCGAGCGGCGTGGTCGGGGTAAATGTCCAGCTATTATTGCTTTGCACCAGCGCAGTACCTAGCAGAGTGTTCCCGTCATAGATACTGACAGTGCTACCGGCTTCGGCGGTGCCGTTGAGCGTTGGGCGGGCATCGTTGGTGAGCTGCCCGTTGTTCAGCGCTGCATTGAAAACACCGCCTGCGATATCATCTATGACCGAGATCAGTTGTGGGATTGGCGGTGGGTTCGTATCGACATTAATAATAAATCCGCTTGAGGTGGCACCGATATTGCCGGCGGCGTCTGTGGCGATAGCAGTGAATGTATGTTGGCCGTTGCTCAGTGTGGGGGGCAGATATTCCCACGTCCCATCTATTGTGGCGGTTACCGTCCCCAGCAGCGTGCCGTTATCGTAAATCGCGACCCGGGCATTCGCTTCCGTTGAGCCACTGAGTAGCGGACGGGTGTCATTGGTCCAGGCCCCACTGGACAGAGTTCCGGTGCCGGGCTGTACGTCATCGACGGCCTGGATAATGGTGGGGGCAAACGGGGCAACGGTATCCACAATGATGTTAAATGTGGCGGATGACTGACTGACGTTTCCGGCTGCGTCCGCGGCGGTCACCGTGAGCGCATGGTTACCATTTCCAAGTACAGCTGTTGGCGTGAAGCTCCAGGCTCCATTGGTGTCTACCGGAGCGGTACCGAGATAGGTGCCATTGTCATAAATTTTGATCGTGGAATTGGCTTCTGCTGTTCCACTGAGCGTGGGTTGCGCATCATTTGTGGCCTGGCCGTTGTTCAGATTACCCGTCAGCGGGCCGACATCATCTGCTACCTGAGAAATGATGGGTATACCCGGCGATACGGTATCAACGATGAGCCCAAAGCCGTTCGATGCAGCGCTGGTGTTACCTGCACTGTCGGTCGCGGTGACGGTCAATGTATGCGGTCCGTTGCTCAGTGCATCCGTTGGGGTAAAGTTCCAGGTACCTCCCGCACCCACGGTAGTGGTGCCAATGGGTTGACCATCGCTCAGAACGGTAATGGTCGCCCCCACTTCGCCCGTACCGCTCAGTGCCGGACGTGTTTCGTTTGTCGTCTGCCCATTGGTTATCGCGCCTGTTGTGGGAGCCGTATTGTCCAGCACCGTGCTAATGGTAGGGGGCTGCGGGGCGATGGAATCCAGTTCGAGGGTAAAGGACGACGATACGCCTCCCATATTGCCCGCCTGATCGGTGGCAACGGCGGTAAAGATATGTTGCCCCTGAGTCAGTGGGGTATCCGGCGTGAAGCTCCAGTTGCCGGACTCATCAACCTGGGTTGTACCAATATCAACGCCTTTATCGCGGATGGTGATAGATGCGCCGATCTCTCCTTTGCCGTTCAGCGTGGGTTGTGCATCGTTAGTCAATTGTCCGTTAGTCAGCGATGTGTTGCCGGGTTGATCGTCAATCACCGAGGTAATGCTCGGTGCTGCGGGCGGCAGCGTATCAACAACCAGAACGAAAGGTGGGCTTGCCGGGCTGATGTTGCCAGCACCATCCGTGACGGTTGCGGTGAACGAATGATTGCCTTCACTAAGTGCTGGAGCCGGTGTAAAGCTCCAGTTACCGTTTTCATCGCTGGTGGTTGTGCCAATTACCGCGCCATTATCGCGAATGGTCACTACTGAATCGGCCTCGGTGACGCCAGCAAGCGATGGGGTGTTGTCGTTGGTTAGCTGTCCGGATGTAAGGGACTGCGGGATACCGACGTCGTCCATTACCGACACAATAGAGGGTGCGCTTGGGATTAACGTATCGACAATAATCCGGAAGCTGTTAGAGGGATCGCCCTGGTTGCCTGCAGCATCCGTTGCGCGTGCGGTAAAGATATGCTCGCCTTCTCCCAACCCATCTGTCGGGGTATAGCTCCAGTATCCGCTGCCACTCACGGTGGTTGTGCCAATCGCGACACCTTTATCGTAAAGGGTGATCGTCGCGCCCGCTTCGCCAGTTCCATTGAGGGTCGGGCGTGAATCGTTGGTAATTTGTCCGGTATCTAACGATCCTGTACCCGGTAACACGTCGTCAATTACGCTGGTGATCGCAGGGGCTTGTGGGGCGGCAGTATCGATAGTGATGGCGTAATTGGGCGATATGCCACTGTCTATACCCGCAACAGTTTGCGATACGGTGAAATTGTAAGTCGTGCCGTTTGTCAGCGGAGTGGATAATGGATAGCGCCATGCGCCGGAAACGGCATCGGCGGTGACCGTACCGATTACATTCCCATCCTGATAAATGTTGACCGTTGCTCCTGCCGTGGCGGTTCCTTGTAACAGCGGCAAGGTGTCATTGGTGGTTTTACCGTTGCCAATCGCTCCTGTAACAGGCGAGACATCATCAATGATTTCGAGAGTTGGCGGATGCGGAATGCTGGACGTGGCCGCGTTAAATGGCGTAGGGTCGCTGCTATTGCCCGCCTGATCCTGGGCGATTGCGTTCAGATTCTGCCCCGTAGTTTGTGCGGGTGAGATCGTGACGGTGTAGGCACCTGTGACGCTATTCGCAATGCCCTGGCCCAGTATCGTAGTACCACTTCTGATGATGACGGTGCTGCCCGGCTCGGCTGTCCCGCTTACCAGCGTGCCGTTCGGGTCAACATTGGTGACGATTGGCTCGGCGGGAGGCTGTGTATCGAGCTTCAGCGTTACAGGATTACTTGCTGACAACGAGTTACCTGCAGCATCTTGCGCACCGAAATATAGTGTGTGAGAGCCTTCGCCAACAAGGGGAACATCCACCTGCCAGGAACCATCCGCGCGAACTGTGGTTCTGACAATTTCAACATTGTTCTCCATGTAAATGATGACGCTGCTGCCTGGCGTACCAGTACCGATAAAGGTTGGGGTTGTATCGTTCGTGATACTACCATCGGTCAGCGAGCCGGTAATTCCCTCGACGTTATCCTGAATATCGGTGAGCTGTGGCTGGGTCAGAGCTTTGGTATTGATAGTGAATGAAATGCTGTTTGAGCTGTTGCTGGCGTTCCCCGCCGCATCGGTTGCAATGGCCGTCAGCGTATAACTTCCGTTTGCCAGCGCCGTCCCAGGAGTAATACTCCAGGTGGTGCCAACCACCGTTGTGGTACCGATAATCGTACTGCCGTTGTACAGCGTGATCGTGTCGCCGTCAGTGCCGGTTCCGCGAATTGTTGGCGTCGTATCATCTGTTATTGCGCCAGGCGCAAGATCGCCCTGGAAACCACCGACATTATCATTGACCGCAAGAATAACAGGGGGAGCAGAGGGCGTTGTATCGATCTCCAGAAGGATGGCATTTGATGGCGGGCTGACGTTGCCGGCAGGGTCAGTTGCGGTAATGGTAATCTGATAGCTGTCTGGATTGATGGGGTCGCCAGGTGTAAAGCTCCACTTACCATCTGCGCCCACCGTCGCGGTACCCAACGGTGCGGGATTATTACCAAGGTAGATGGAAATAAGGTCGCCGACACTCCCCGTGCCGCTGAACATTGGCGTGGTGTCGTTAGTTATGCCGTTGGTGACGACCCCGGTTATCGGATTGACGTCATCCGTAATGGTGGGTGGGAGCGGTTGCGTTGGCGGCAGATTATCCACCGTCAGCGTAAAGCCCGCCGATGGGATCCCTGTGTTGCCCGCGGCGTCGGTCGCCGTGGCGGTGAATTTATGCGGCCCATCTGCAAGTGAGGTTGGGGTAAATGTCCAGGTGCCGTCTGGCTGTACGGTAGTGATGCCGGCGAGGCCACCATTCTCATAAATCGTAATTGTCGCGCCCGGTTCACCTGTTCCTGACAGTTTGGGGGTGTCGCTTTTCGTGCTGCCGCCATTACTCAGTACTTTAGTTTCCAGGCCAATAAGCCCTTCCGCTGAGGTGATGATCGGGGCTGCGGGTGGCGTTGTATCGACAGTCAGCATGAAACTTCCGGCGGTACTGGCGTTACCTGCCGCATCTGTCGCGATAGCTGACAATGTGTGCGAGCCTTCACTAAGTGGCTGGGTGACAGGGAAACTCCAGGTTCCTCCGGCCACCACGGTGGTCGTTCCAATAGGCGTGGCACCATCGTAGACAGTGATGGTGGAGCCAACTTCTCCGGTCCCTTTCAGTGACGGCAGGTTATCGTTTGAGCGGCTACCAGAAGGCAAGTCAACGGGGGCATTTCCGACGTTATCGGTGGCGGCTGAAATGACTGGTACCCCTGGAGGCTGGGTGTCAACGGTAATGGTGACAGTCACGGGGGAGGTGACGACGTTACCGGCGGCATCCGTTGCGGATATGGTAAAACGATGGTCGATATCGGCAAGCTGCTTGTTGTCCGGGACGGTATAGCTCCAGGTACCTGACTTGTCGATGAGCATCACCGTCATCAGCAAACCGTTATCATACAGGTTCACCAGCGAGCCTGGCTCGCCGGTCCCTGAGAGGGTCGGCGTGTTGTCGTTGGTTATCCCGTTGTTATTCGCGATGTTACCGGTGATGGTTCCGACGTCATCGTTGATCAAAGTAATAGCCGGGACGGCCGGCGCGACGCTATCGACAATGATTTTCCAGCTGGCGGCGCTACTGGTGTTGTTGGCGGCATCGGTTGCCGTAACCGTAAACACGTGAGCGCCCTGGCTCAGCGCGGTGGTCGGCGTGTAGTCCCAGTTACCATTGATATCGGCGGTAACGGTGGTTAGCAGGGTGCCATTATCATAAATTTTTACCTGCGAGCCCGCTTCGGCAGTGCCCTTAATTTCCGGTTTATCATCGTTAGTCAGCGTGTTGTTATCAATTTTTCCGATGACATCGGGAACATCGTCTAAGACGGCAATAATAATCGGTTGGTCTGGCGCGGTAATATCCGGAGCCAGTGCGGAAGCGGGCAGACTTTCGTTGCCTGCACTGTCCGTTGCGGTCACTTTTACCGTTTCACCATTGATTTGTGACGGGGTGATCGACACAACAAAGTGACCACCACTGTCTGCCTGACCCACGCCAATCGTACTCCCGTTGCTGTTTTTTACGGTGATGGTGCTGCCGATTTCAGCATGTCCGCTCACTGAACCACCATCCCCGGCGACAATCACCCCTGTCGGCGCATCAGGTGCGGTGCTGTCTGGCGCTGTGAGTGCTGTGTTACCACTGGTATTGCCTGCGGCATCCGTTGCGTTGGCGACAAGATGTTCGCCGTTAGTTTGTGGCGGAACCAGTGTGGCGGTGAAATCTCCGTCAGCATCAGCGGTGGTTGTGCCAATGATAGTGCCACCAGGATTGAGAATATGTACGGTACTGTTGGGCTCTGCCGTGCCGGAAACCTGATCGCCCGCGTTATTGATTGTCAGGTTTGTGGGCGGTAGCGGGGCGGTGATATCGGGAGCGATCGCCGTTTCAGGCAAACTCGGGTTTCCTGCGGGATCGGTAGCGATAGCGGTGATGGTTTCGCCATTGGTTTGTGGTGGGTTTATGGTGACAGTAAACGAGCCATCTGGCCCGGTAACACCACTGCCGATTACATGATTGTTATTGTCGGTTATCGTCACGTACTGCCGGGTTCAGCCGTACCCGTGACGACAGCGCCATCGGCAGATACGGTCAGATCGTCTGGCGACAGCGGCGGCTGAGTATCGATATTGATATTGAAGGCCGTCGACATTCCCCCCGTACCCAGGTGGTTAGTTGCCGTCACGGTGAAAGCATATGAGCCGTCCCGCAAGTTTGTGCTGGAGGTCCAGTTCCAACTACCGTTGCTGTCGGCGACGACGCTGTCGATATATGCCCCGTTATTGTAAATTTTAACCGTACTGTTAGCCTCAGCTGTCCCGGAAAGCGTTGGGGTCGCATCATTAGTTGACTGATTGTTGAGCAATGGCCCAACGGAGGGAGCGACATCATCCATAACACTGACTATCACGGGTACGCCTGGATAACCGGAATTCGAGGCACTGAATGAAGTATCTGGCCCGATATTGCCTGCTTCATCCTGAATCTTTGCTGTCAGCGCTTCACCGTGTGTTTGCGCGGGCGATATGCCAATAGTGAAGGTACCGCCTGAACCGACGATTGCTGATCCCAGAACCTGGTTGTTACTGCCAATGATAGTGACAGTGCTTCCTGGCTCAGCACTACCCGTCACTGTAGTGCCTTCCTGATTCACTGAAGAAATTATTGCGGCGGCAGGTGGGGTTGTATCGATGGTAATGACCCAACTGTCTGAGATTGCGCTGCTGCCCACATTGTTTGATGCGCTGACCGTAAACTGGTGAGTACCTTCTGCAAGCGGGGAGGATGGAGTAAACGTCCAGTTCCCGTTGGCATCGATAGTGACCTGACCTATTTCGGTACCGTTATCGAAAATATGTAAGGTTGCGTTCGCGGGGCCAGTGCCCTGAAGTTCTGGCGTATTATCATTAGTAGACGTCTGTTGATTGACAAGACCAGTAATGGGAGCCTGATTGTCAGTGACGCTGGTAATAATCGGCACGGTGGGCATCGTGGGCGTTGTCGTGGGTGGCGAGCCGCCATCACCATTCCCTTCGTTGCCGTTGCCGTTGCCGTTGCCGTTGCCATTTCCGTCACCAGCACCATTTCCTTCATTGCCATTGCCATTGCCATTGCCATTGCCATTGCCATTGCCATTGCCATTGCCATTGCCGTTGCCAGCATTATTGCCATTTCCACCACCACCACCACCACCACCGCCTGCGGCGAGGCCGATTCCCCCAGCCACAGCGATCCCGCCAAGAACCCACGGCCAGACTGCGCCGCCTTCATGACTGCCTTCGCTCGCCATTAATGGGGTGAGGTCGTCCAGATGCTGGTAGTGGAATGCGCCATCCGTATCCTGAACCCACCATAGCGCACCGTTGCTATCTTCAAGTACGAGCTGGCTTTGTTCATCACCTTTGCCAACGTAAAAGTTTTTAATTGTGATGGTTTCACCGGAGCGGAGTGTGACAATCAGATCCTGATTTACGCGGGTAAGTTGACTGATTTCTTCACGAGAAACAGACAGCTTCACGATGGAAGGTGAATTGAGCGTGACTTCAGCAGCTTCAATATTTGTGGAAACACCAGTCAATTTTGATACAACGGCGAGTAGACGCATATATTCACTCCTGATGGCAGGCCGAGAGTATTAATCCACAATAGCGTGTTGGGAAAATGAGCTGACAGGTGCCCGTTCATCATATAGATGAGTTTGCACGTGTGATTTCATTGATTAGGTCACGCAGGTATCAGTTTGTTTATCGAATACGTCAGAGCCTTTAAGTCTGAATAGTTCTTTCGTATTAGATGATATAGTCAGAAAGGATGTATTACGCAAATTATCTATATTAAAAATACATTGGGACAATTGAAAAGGATACTTTCCAG
>NZ_JANEWM010000073.1:0-19040 GCF_028069825.1 Citrobacter sp. Igbk 14 | reverse complement strand
TGCCCACACAGATTGTCTGATAAATTGTTAAAGAGCAGTGCCGCTTCGCTTTTTCTCAGCGGCGCGGGGTGTGCATATTACGCCATCCCGCTACGAAGTCAAGCATTTAATTTCGCTTTCTTCGCCGAAGTTCTCAGTGGAACCCCGCTGACCCGGCGGCTTGTAATCCGTTGTTCCGTGTCAGTGGAGGCGCATTATAGGGAGTTATTTCAGGCTGACAAGGGGAAATTTAAAATAACTTTCCGAATGCGTATTTTTTCACCAAAACAACCATTAACATGCCATAAAATAAGCAATTTGCCGTTTTTGCAGCCGCAATCACACTCCCTGATGGCATACTAATGAATAAGAAAAAGCGTAAGGAAGAACATTCATGCCTTTAAATGCCCAACAGATAGCTGCCCAAAAGAATCTTTCCTATGTTCTGGCAGAAAAGCTGGCTCAGAGAATATTAAAAGGTGAATACGCACCCGGCGCTATCCTGCCAGGTGAAATTGAGCTGGGCGATCAGTTTGGCGTGAGCCGAACTGCGGTAAGGGAAGCAGTTAAGACATTAACGGCTAAAGGTATGGTATTACCGCGCCCACGTATTGGTACACGCGTTATGCCGCAGGCAAACTGGAACTTCCTCGATCAGGAGCTGCTCACCTGGTGGATGACGGAAGATAATTTCCCACAGGTCATTAAGCACTTTCTGGTGATGCGTATTAGCCTGGAACCTCAAGCTTGTTTACTGGCTGCGACGATTGGTACAGCAGAGCAGAAAGCCCATCTCAATACATTAATGGAAGAGATGGTCGAGCTGAAAAGAAACTTCAGACGCGAACGTTGGATTGAAGTTGATATTGCCTGGCATGAGCACATTTATGAAATGAGCGCGAATCCATTCCTGATATCCTTCGCATCATTGTTCCATTCCGTTTATCAGACCTACTTTACGTCGATTACCTATAACGATGTGGTCAAGCTGGATTTGCACCAGGCCATTGTCGATGCAATAGAAGATAGCGATGGCGAACGCGCATTTGCCGCTTGTCAGGCATTACTGATAGCACCGAACGAGCTCCCGGATAAATAATCTATGTCAGAAAAGAAATCGCGCAGTATGGCTGGATTGCCATGGATAGCCGCCATGGCCTTTTTTATGCAGGCATTAGATGCCACTATCCTCAACACGGCCTTACCCGCAATAGCACATAGTCTTAACCGCTCCCCGCTTGCCATGCAGTCAGCCATTATCAGCTATACCCTGACAGTCGCTATGCTGATCCCGGTGAGTGGATGGTTGGCTGACAGATTCGGGACCCGGCGCGTATTTATGATTGCCGTTAGCCTGTTTACGTTGGGGTCGTTAGCTTGTGCACTTTCCAGCTCATTAAGTGAACTGGTGGTTTTCCGCGTGATACAGGGTATCGGTGGCGCAATGATGATGCCAGTTGCCCGTCTGGCATTATTGCGTGCTTACCCGCGCAGCGAACTACTCCCCGTGCTTAATTTCGTGACCATGCCCGGCCTTGTTGGACCGATTTTAGGTCCGGTACTGGGTGGTGTGCTGGTAACGTGGGCCAGTTGGCACTGGATCTTCCTGATTAATATTCCCATCGGCATTGCCGGTATCTTCTATGCCCGCAAATATATGCCGAACTTCACCACACCACGCCGCGGCTTCGATATGACCGGTTTCTTTCTCTTTGGTCTAAGCCTGGTGCTGTTTTCCAGCGGTGTTGAATTGTTTGGCGAGAAACTTGTTGCCAGTTGGGTCGCACTTGGCATTATTCTCGCCAGCATTGTGTTACTTCTCGCCTACATCCGTCATGCGCGTCGCCATCCGACCCCATTGATTGCGCTTCCTATTTTTAAAACGCGAACCTTTTCTGTTGGCATCGCCGGAAACCTTGCTACTCGCCTGGGGACGGGATGCGTACCTTTCTTAATGCCACTGATGCTGCAGGTAGGCTTTGGATACCCGGCACTCATTGCCGGTTGCATGATGGCTCCGACAGCACTGGGATCAATTCTGGCAAAATCGATGGTGACGCAGGTACTGCGCCGACTCGGCTACCGGACCACACTGGTCGGTATTACAGTGTTTATCGGCCTGATGATTGCACAGTTCTCTTTGCAGTCTCCAGCCATGCCGGTCTGGATGCTAATCCTGCCACTGTTCATTTTAGGTATGGCAATGTCCACCCAGTTTACCTCGATGAATACCATTACTCTGGCAGATTTGACTGATGAGAACGCCAGCAGCGGTAACAGCGTTTTAGCCGTTACGCAGCAGCTGTCTATTAGTTTAGGGGTTGCCATCAGTGCCGCGGTCCTGCGTATCTACGAAGGTATGGAAGGAACCAATACGGTCGAACAGTTCCACTATACCTTTATTACTATGGGCGCGATCACCGTCGTATCGGCGTTGATGTTTATGCTGTTAAGAGCCAAAGATGGGCGCAATCTGATCAAAGAGCGGCATAAGCCTAAACCGACCCCCGCGCCATCAGAACAGGAGTAAGCTGCAAGCGCTGCTGCTGCAATGCGGGCTGTGCCATACGGTGGATTAACACATCAATGGCCAGCTCGCCCAACTCATCTTTCGGTTGGTGAATAGTTGTCAGCGGCGGCGTCATATAGCGCGCCAGTTCTATGTCATCATAACCGACTACCGCCATATCCTGCGGGATACGCAATCCAGACTGATATAAAGCCTGATATGCTCCAACCGCCATCGCGTCATTGCCGGTAAAAACAGCCTGTGGGCGGTCTTTATGCGACAACAGCGTTTGCATAGCTTCAAACCCACCGCCAAACTCGAAGTCACCGGTGATCTCGTAACCGTCCGGGATAGCCAGCCCTGCACGCTTCATTGCCGCACGATACCCCTCCAGACGCAGACGCGCCGGTGTTTTATCCAGAGGGCCCGTGATGCAGGCAATGCGCGTAAACCCTTTTTCGATAAGATGCTGGGTGGCTAAATCCCCACCCAACAGGGAGTTATCCTGAATCAGATCGCTTTCACCATCAAAAGGCGACCAGTCCATCATAACGGTGGGTATAGACGGGTAACGCTGCATGATCTCTCTGGAAGGCTGATGTGTTTCCGTGCAGAGCAGCAGCAAGCCGTCTACCCGCTTTTGCATCAAGGTTTCCAGATTACGGTTCATTCGCTGCTCATCACCTTCGGTGTTGCACAACACCAGGCTGTAACCGCGTTCAAAGCAGCTACGTTCAACACCACGAACCAGCTCAGAGTAAAAGGGATTGGTACTGGCTGTGATTAACATGCCAATCGTGCGGGTCTGATTCAGTTTGAGACTACGCGCCAACGCGGAAGGCGCATAGTTAAGCGCTTTGATCGCCGCATCAACTTTGTCAGTGATCGCCTCACTGACAAAGCGATCTTTATTAATGACGTGAGAAACCGTCGACGTGGAAACACCCGCCAGGCGGGCAACGTCCTTCATTGTAGCCAAGCGTTACCTCTGTTGACTTAAAAACGCTTCGATTTCTTCACGCCATGGAACGGAAGGCTGTGCACCTTTACGTGTGACTGCAATCGCCGCGGCAGCATGTGCAAAACGGATGGCTTCCGATAGCGGAGTCTCTTCCAGTAACGCCGTGATTAACGCGCCGTTAAAGGTATCTCCGGCAGCGATAGTATCAACAGCATCCACTTTAAACCCAGGCACACGACGACCTTCACCGTTTACGCTGGCCCACACGCCACGACTACCTAAGGTAATCAGTACAGTATGAATACCCTTCGCGTGCAACGCCTGCGCCGCTTTAGCTGCATCTTCATCGTTTTCTACCCGGATCCCCGTCAGCTTTTCAGCTTCGGTTTCATTTGGGGTAATAATATCCACCAGCGCCAGCAACTCGTCGGATAGTTCACGTGCCGGGGCTGGATTCAGGGCAACCGTAGTCTTGTTTTGCTGCGCTATCTTTGCCGCAGCCAACACGCTTTCGATCGGTGATTCTAATTGCATCAGTAACGCAGACGCCTGAGCAATACGGTCACGCTGTGCTTCGACCAACGCCGGAGAAAGTGCAGCATTCGCGCCGGCATGAATACCGATAACGTTCTCACCTTCAGCATTCACAAAAATCAGCGCCACACCGGTCGATTCACCCGAAATAACGCTAATCGGGGTAATATCAATATTATCGCGGGCTAACTGTTTACGAACACTTTCGCCAATATCGTCATCACCCGTACAGGCAATGAACGCGATATTCGCGCCACTACGCCCTGCAGCAACCGCTTGATTCGCGCCTTTACCGCCAAACGCCACCTGATATTGGCTACCGGTTACGGTTTCACCCGGTGTCGGGAAAGAGTTAAGGTTGAGGATGTGATCGGCATTAATGCTGCCAAGAACAACGAGGTTGCCTGCGGTTTTCATGTTAGGTATTCCAAGTCAAAGTGCGCCACCTGGTTAGGGTGGCGCGTGCCCTGCTTTTCTTTTTACGCTTTCATCTTCAGAACCAGATCTAACGATGGCGTATTTATGTCTCCATCAGGCCACGAGCGGCCTGAATCGGTATTACTGCTTGATGACCAGCTTCAGGTCAACCGGATATTTAGCCTGAACCTTCTCGCCTTTCAGGACTTTATCCGCAGTCTCAACGCCTTTCGCGCCAATCTGATCCGGCAACTGAGCAATAGTCGCAGCCAGTTTGCCATCATTTACTGCTTTTTCGCCATCAGGTGTGCCGTCAAATCCAACCACCATCACATCATATTTACCCGCAGTTTGCAGTGCGCGCAATGCACCCAGCGCCATTTCATCGTTCTGGGCAAATACCGCCTGCACATCAGGATGTGCAGTCAGCAGGTTCTGCATAACGTTCAAGCCTTTCGTACGGTCGAAGTCTGCCGGCTGACTGGCCAGTACGTTAAATTTGTGTGCCGCAACGGCCTGCTGGAAACCTTCGCCACGCTCACGCGCCGCGGACGTTCCGGCAATGCCCTGCAGTTCGATAACTTTCGCGCCTTCACCGGCTTTTTTCGCGATGTAATCACCCGCAATTTTGCCGCCCAGCACGTTATCAGACGCAATATGGCTTACCACTTCACCTTTAGACGCTACGCGGTCGAGAGTGATAACCGGAATCTTCGCCTGGTTAGCCATCTTCACAGCATTACCCACGGCATCGGAGTCCGTCGGGTTAATCAGCAGTATTTTAGTACCGCGAACCGTTAAATCCTGAACGTTTGCCAGTTCTTTCGCCGGGTTATTCTGTGAATCCAGAATAACCAGGTTATAGCCCAGCTTATCCGCCTCTTTTTGCGCACCATCTTTCAGGGAGACAAAGAACGGGTTATTAAGCGTGGAGACCACCAGCGCAATGGTATCTTTCGCCATCGCATTCGCGCTCACGGTGGCGCTCAGCGCAACAGCAGAAACCAGGGTAGCCAGTTTTTTCATGTTCATATTTAAGATGTCCTGTAATCGTTGTTACTGCTTTTTGTTGTCTACCAGTACCGCCAGCAAAATCACCACCGCTTTGACGATCATCTGGTAATAGGAGGATACACCTAACAAATTCAAACCATTATTGAGGAAACCAAGAATCAATGCGCCGATCAGCGTCCCAACAATTCGTCCTTTACCACCCGCCAGGCTGGTACCGCCTAATACGACCGCAGCGATAGCATCCAGCTCGTAGCCGGTACCCGCCGTTGGTTGTGCAGAGGAAAGACGTGCCACTTCAATGATGCCCGCCAGCGAAGCCAGCAGCCCACAGAGTGAATAGACGATGATTTTGATTTTGCTGACGCTGATACCAGACAGACGCGTTGCCGCTTCGTTACCACCCAGCGCATAGATATAACGGCCCAGACGGGTGTGATGCAGCATGTACCACGCCGCCAGGAAGACAATACCCATAATCCACACCGGCGTCGGGACGCCTAACGGACGACCAATACCAAACCAGCCAAACAGGTCGGCATTGTCGGTAAAGCCGGTATTTACCGGACTGCCGTTGGTGTAGACCATGGTTACACCACGCAGCAGCAGCATCATCACCAGCGTAGCGATAAATGCCTGTACGCGACCTTTTGCGACAATCACCCCGGTTAACGCACCAACAGCAGCGCCCAGCGCCAATGCTGCCGCGACGGCGACCAGCGCGTTGACTTCAATTCCTACAATGGAAGCCGCAACCGCACCGGTGAGCGCCAGCAGGGAACCAACGGACAGATCGATACCCGACGTCAGGATGACCAGCGTCATGCCAACGGCCATAATGGCGTTTACCGACGTTTGCTGGAGAATGTTGAACAGGTTATTAACAGTAAAAAAGTTCGGGCTCATGGTGGAAACAATCGCAATCAGCACTAACAGAGCGATGAGCGACTTTTGCTCCAGAAGCCATGCTTTAGTGAAATAACGGCGACCAGAAACAGCCTGGGTTGTCATCTTTTTTACTCCTGATTCACGCGATTAAGCTTGCCCACAGCGGCAGCCATTAATACTTCCTGAGTGGCCTGCTCGCGAGTGAACTCACCGCCGAGATGCCCTTCATGCATAACGATAATTCGATCGCTCATGCCCAATACTTCTGGCATCTCAGAAGAGACCAGAATGATGCTCAGCCCATCGGCTTTAAACTGATTGATAAGCTGGTAGATTTCTTTCTTGGCGCCAACATCAACGCCGCGTGTTGGCTCATCGAGGATCAGCACTTTGGGTCGGGTCATCAAACCGCGTGCAATCGCCACTTTCTGCTGGTTACCGCCAGAAAGCAGGCCGATAGCCTGTTCCATCGATGGCGTTTTCACATTGAACAGACGAATAAAATCACCTACCGCCTGCTGCTCATCTTTATGCTTCAGGCTTCCGCCGGCACGGCTGAAATAGCGCAACGCGGTCAATGACATATTCTCTTTCACCGACATGCCCAGCACTAAACCATCGCGTTTACGGTCTTCAGAAATATAGACGATACCGTTAGCCAGGCCATCCTGCGGCGAACGGGTGACAACTTCATGGCCATCCAGTGTGACGTAACCGCTGGTACGCGGCAGTGCGCCATACAGGACTTTCATCAATTCGGTTCGCCCGGCCCCCATCAGACCCGATACCCCAAGGATCTCACCTTTGCGCAGCGTGAATGAAACACTGTTCACCCCTGGGCCGCACAGGTTATCGACTTTCAGGCGTACTTCACCCGGCGCTTTATCCAGCCGCGGGTACTGATCTTCCAGCTTACGTCCCACCATCATTTCAATCAGCGAATCTTCGGTTAACGAGGCAACTTCACGCTCGGCAATAAACTGCCCGTCGCGGAAAACGGTCACGTCATCGCAAATCTCGAAGATCTCTTTCATACGGTGGGAGATATAGACGATACCGCGCCCCTGCGATTTAAGTTCGCGGATCACGCGGAACAGGGATTCCGTTTCGGTATCGGTAAGGGCGTCGGTCGGTTCATCCATAACGATGACCTTCGACTCAAAGCTCAACACTTTGGCAATTTCAACCATCTGCTGATCGCCAATCGACAACTCACCCACCAGCCTGTCGCTTTTAAAACGCAGATTGAGTTTGGCAAGCAGCAGATCGGCTTCGGCATACATCTTCTTCCAGTCTATTTTGCCAAAGCGATTTACAAACTCACGGCCAAGAAAAATGTTCTCAGCGATGGTGAGTTGCGGGATCAGGTTCAGCTCCTGGTGAATAATGCCAATCCCGGCTTCCTGGGAGGATTTTGGGCCGTTGAAGGTGGTTTCTTTCCCCAACCATAATAAAGAACCGGCATCACGGGTATAGATACCGGTCAGTACTTTCATCATGGTGGATTTACCCGCGCCGTTTTCGCCTACCAGCGCCATTACGCGACCTGGATAGACATTCAATGCGGCGCCAGATAGCGCTTTTACGCCCGGGAACGCTTTATCGATCCCTTTGAGTTGCAGTAATGCGTTCATGATGGCCTCAGAACGTGACGCCAGCACAAAGAATAATATTCGCATACGGAGAACACTCTCCGCTGCGAATTACCGCCTGACTGTCAGCGGTTTGTTTTTTGAAATGCTCATGCGTGGTGTAACGAATTTCTATGGTGTTTCCCTGGTGTTGTTGCAGTTGCTCAATGTGTTTGAGCAACGTTTCGTGGAGTTGCGGATTATGTTGTTTAATTTCCGTCGCGAGAATGGCTGCCTCGACCTGCATTTCACGCGTGACCACATCCAATACCTGCATAAAAGAAGGTACGCCCTGGGTTAATGCCATATCGATACGGGTTGTGCTATTCGGGATGGGTAAACCCGCATCACATACCACCAGCGTATCGGTATGCCCCAGACGGGAGATCACCGATGAAATTTCAGAGTTGAGTACCGTGCCTTTCTTCATTTTCTTTCCCCACTAGCGAAACGTTTCGCTGACGATAAGTTTAGTCTGAAGGGTGCACAGAAAACCACCGCGAGGTTACGAAAATGTGATCACCATCGAAACGTTTCGCAAGGATTATCATGAGATGAAAAGAAAACTGAGAGGGGTCAAACAAAACGCCCCCTTTCACGATGAAAGAGGGCGTCAACAACATTAAATCTCGACCTGAGTACCGAGTTCAATCACCCGGTTAGGCGGAATTTCAAACTGGTCCGGCGCACGTAGCGCGTTACGCTGCAACAGCAAATACAGCTTACCGCGCAGGCGCAGATACCATGGCCGTTTACCAACAATCAGCGACTCATGCGACATAAAGAAGGAGGTTTCCATCATCCGGCAACTTAAGCCTTCCAGACCACAGCGGTGGAACACTTCCTCAACGTTTGGCGTTTCACGCCAGCCATAACTGGCCACCACGCGCCAGAAGGTAGGCGACAGTTGCTCAATCTGCACTCTACGTACATTGTGTACATAGGGTGCGTCTTCAGTGCGCAACGTCAGCAGAATAACGCGTTCATGCAACACTTTGTTGTGTTTGAGATTATGCAGCAGCGCAAACGGGATGACGTTCAACGCACGGGACATATACACCGCCGTTCCTGGTACACGCACCGGTGGGGATTTCTCCAGCGAGGCAATCATCGCCTCCAGAGAGTTACCGTGCTCATGCATACGACGCAACAGACGGAAGCGTTCGCTTTTCCAGGTCGTCATAATCGTGAACATCACCAGACCCAGCGAGAGCGGCAACCAGCCGCCTGAAACGAGCTTATCGAGGTTTGCAGAGAATAACGGAACATCGATGCACAGGAACGCGACCAGAATCAGGAAGACGAAGTATTTATTCCAGTGCCAGTTTTGCCGCGCCACAGTCGTCGACAAGATGGACGTCAGCACCATTGTTCCCGTTACCGCAATACCGTACGCAGCAGCCAGATTACTGGAGTGCTCAAAGCTCACTATCACGATAACCACGGCGAAATAAAGCATCCAGTTTACGAAAGGAATATAGATCTGACCCGATTCCATTTCTGAAGTATGGATAATCCGCATCGGCGATAAATACCCCAGACGCACAGCCTGGCGCGTCAGTGAGAATACGCCGGAGATAACCGCCTGAGAGGCGATAACCGTTGCCAGAGCGGCAAGGATCAGCAGCGGAATCAGTGCCCAGTCCGGTGCCAACAGGAAGAACGGGTTTTTGATCGCTTCGGGATGCTTTAACAACAACGCTCCCTGACCAAAATAATTCAACACCAGCGAAGGCAATACGACGGAGAACCATGCCAGGCGAATCGGTAACTTACCAAAGTGGCCCATATCGGCATACAGCGCTTCAACACCGGTAATCGACAGCACCACCGCGCCCAGCGCAATAAAGGATAGCGTTTTGAATTCCAGGAAGAAATGAACAGCCCAATACGGATTAAGGGCATGCAACACTTCCGGATTCGCAATAATGCTGCGTACACCCAGCACGGCAAGCACGAGGAACCATATCAGCATAATCGGCGCAAACAGCTTACCTACCATGCCGGTACCGTGTTTTTGAATCAAAAACAGCAGGGTAAGTACGATAATAGAGAGAGGAACTATCCAGGTGTCCAGTTGTGGAGCAATAATCTCCAGACCTTCAATCGCCGACATCACCGAAATCGCTGGCGTAATCACCACCTCGCCATAGAAAAAGCTGCCGCCAATCAATCCCATAATCACCAGCATCGAGGTCGTTCGCGCCGACGTATTACGCCCGGCCAACGACATCAACGTCAGGATCCCGCCTTCCCCGGCGTTATCAGCACGCATAACAAATGACAGATATTTAACGGAAACAACCAGGATCAGCAGCCAGAAAATCAGCGAGAGAAAACCAAACACGGCATCACGTTCAACGCCAAAACCAAACTGCCCGGACAAACATTCACGAAGCGTATAAAGTGGGCTGGTACCAATATCACCGTAGACAACCCCAATGGCCGCGAGGGTAATCGCAGACAATGATTGCTTATTATCAGTGCTCATAGACTCGTCTTTCGTTTATACACATCATCGCTCAAGCTACCTCCGCGTTGGCTGCATTCGTTATTCCGCCCATCCCAGGGAATAACTCCATTGCCGCCTTGGTGCAGCTTGATTGATATGGTGTATATATTAGAAATGTGTGCGTCGTCCCTTGGCCCACAAAAAGGCGCACAGTATGCACGATTAATCGCAAAATCGTACCCCTAAATGAGACCAGATTAATCTGGCTCAAAGAAAAATAAACGCGCCTTCAGTCTATTACAGCCCAGGGGCTAAACATCTATACTCGCTGTTTAACGCGGTACATTTGGCGAAAGGACGCCACTTCATTATGGCTCACCCACATTTATTAGCGGAAAGAATTTCCCGTCTGAGCAATGCGCTGGAAAAGGGACTTTATGAACGTAGCCACGCCATTCGCCTGTGTCTGCTGGCCGCACTCAGCGGCGAGAGCGTCTTCTTATTAGGCCCTCCAGGGATCGCGAAAAGCTTAATCGCTCGCCGACTGAAGTTTGCCTTTAAAAATGCCCGAGCTTTCGAATATCTGATGACGCGCTTCTCGACACCTGAAGAGGTCTTTGGCCCGCTATCCATTCAGGCGCTTAAAGACGAAGGTCGCTATGAGCGCTTAACAGCAGGCTACCTTCCGGAAGCCGAAATTGTTTTTCTCGATGAAATCTGGAAAGCAGGCCCGGCCATTCTCAACACCCTGCTTACCGCCATTAACGAACGCCACTTCCGCAACGGTGCACACGAGGAGAAAATCCCGATGCGCCTGCTGGTCGCGGCCTCCAACGAACTACCTGAAGCGGACAGCAGCCTGGAAGCATTGTATGACCGTATGCTGATTCGCCTGTGGCTGGATAAAGTCCAGGACAAGGCTAACTTCCGATCTATGCTGTTAAGCCAGCAGGATGAAAGTGACAACCCTGTTCCAACAACGTTACAAGTGACGGATGAAGAGTACTACCAGTGGCAAAAAGACATTGGCAAAATCACGCTTCCCGATCGTGTATTTGAATTGATTTTCACCCTGCGCCAGCAACTGGATGCGCTACCGAACGCCCCCTACGTCTCTGACCGTCGCTGGAAAAAAGCAATCCGCTTACTCCAGGCCAGCGCCTTCTTTAGCGGGCGCGATGCCGTTGCACCTATCGACCTTATTCTACTGAAAGATTGCTTATGGTATGACGCGCAAAGCCTGAATCTGATGCAGCAACAAATCGAAATATTGATGACCGGGCACGCCTGGCAGCAGCAGACAATGTTGACTCGCCTTGGGGCAATAATGCAGCGTCGCATCCAGCTACAGCAGCAGCAAAGTGATAAAACAGCGTTCACGGTGATTCGTCAGGGCGGAATGTTCAGCCGCCGTCCTCATTATGATTTACCTCCGGAAGCCAACACTTCCGTACTGACACTGCTACTGCAAAAACCCCTAAAGCTGCACGATATGGACGTTATCCATATTGCCTTTGAACGCGGCGCTCTGGAGCTGTGGCTGACTAAAGGCGGCGAGATCCGCGGAAAATTAAACGGTATCGGATTTGCCCAGACGCTGAACATGGAAGTCGACAGCGCTCAGCACCTGGTCGTACGCGACGTCAGCTTGCAAGGTTCTCGACTGGCGTTACCCGGTGCATCAGAAGAAGGCATGCCCAGTGAGATAAAACAGCAGCTTGAAGCGCTCGACAACGAATGGCACCAGCAGCACAGCGAATTCAGTGAACAGCAAAAATGTCTGTTTATCCATAGTGACTGGTTAGGCCGCATTGAAGCCAGCCTGCAGGACGTCGGTACACAGATCCGACAGGCACAACAATGCTGACCCTTGATACGCTGAATATCATGCTGGCGGTCGGCGAAGAGGGGATGATCGAAGAGATGATCATCGCACTGCTGGCTTCCCCGCAGATGGCGGTCTTTTTCAAAAAATTTCCCCGGCTAAAAAAAGCGATTACTGACGATGTTCCCCGCTGGCGTGAAGCGTTACGTAGCCGCCTCAAAGATACCCACGTACCGCCGGAGCTAACAGAAGAGGTAATGTGCTATCAGCAAAGCCAGCTCCTCTCCACTCCGCAGTTTATCGTCCAGCTACCGCAAATCTTAGCGCTCCTGCACCGACTCCACTCACCATGGGCTGGGCAAGCGCAGCAACTGGTCGATGACAACAGTACTTTTACGCCCGCACTGCATACACTATTTCTCCAGCGCTGGCGCCTGAGCCTGGTGGTTCAAACCACCACGCTTAATCAGCAGCTACTGGAAGAAGAACGCGAACAGTTGCTCAGTGAAGTGCAGGAACGGATGACGCTCAGTGGCCAACTGGAACCTGTGCTGGCGGAAAATGACAACGCAGCGGGTCGTTTGTGGGACATGAGCGCAGGTCAAATCAAGCGCGGTGATTATCAGCTGATGGTGAAATACGGTGAGTTTCTGACGCAACAACCCGAACTTCAACGTCTGGCCGAACAGTTGGGGCGCTCCAGAGAAGCGAAATCCGTGCCGCGTAAAGATGCGCCAATGGAAACATTCCGTACGCTGGTGCGTGAACCGGCCACCGTCCCGGAACAGGTGGATGGCATTCAACAAAGCGATGATATCCTGCGTTTACTCCCCCCCGAATTGGCCACGTTGGGTATTACCGAACTGGAATATGAGTTCTATCGGCGGCTGGTGGAAAAGCAGCTCCTGACATACCGCCTGCATGGAGAAGCCTGGCGCGAGAAAGTCACAGAGCGGCCGGTTATACACCAGGATTTTGACGAACAACCTCGTGGACCGTTTATTGTCTGTGTCGATACCTCGGGATCGATGGGCGGATTTAACGAACAGTGTGCGAAAGCCTTTTGCCTCGCACTGATGCGCGTTGCACTCGCCGATAACCGCCGCTGTTTCATCATGTTATTTTCGACAGAAGTCGTGCGCTATGAGCTATCCGGTCCGGAAGGCATTGAGCAGGCAATCCGTTTTTTAAGCCAGCGTTTTCGCGGCGGTACGGACATTGCCAGCTGTTTTCGCGCCATTATTGAACGTATGCAAGGTCGGGAATGGTTTGATGCCGATGCGGTGGTGATTTCGGATTTTATCGCCCAGCGATTACCCGATGAAGTTGTCAACAAAGTGGGGGAATTACAGCGGGTACATCAGCACCGTTTTCATGCGGTCGCGATGTCAGCACACGGCAAACCCGGCATCATGCGCATTTTCGATCATATCTGGCGCTTTGATACCGGGATGCGAAGCCGCCTGCTCAGACGCTGGCGGCGTTAATTTTTTACAGCAGAGAAGCGACGCTTTCACGGACCTGTGCAGGCCACACACCGCACTGAACCTGGCCAATGTGCGGCAACTGCAGCAGCAGCATAGTCAGGCGTGACTGCCCAATACCGCCGCCAATGGTCTGCGGCATTTCGCCACGCAACAGTGCCTGGTGCCACTCCAGACTCAGGCGGTCTTCATCACCGGTCAGAGCAAGCTGGTGTTTCAGCGCATCGGCATCCACGCGGATCCCCATCGAAGACAGTTCAAACGCATCTTCCAGAACAGGGTTCCACACCAGGATATCACCGTTCAGACCAGCATGGCCCAGCTCGGAAGCGGAACTCCAGTCATCATAATCCGGAGCACGAACGTCATGACGGTGACCGTCGCTAAGTTTGCCGCCGATCCCGACCAGGAACACCGCGCCCAGCTCTTTTGCGATCGCACGTTCACGACCTTTTGCATCAAGATCCGGGTAGCGAGATAACAGCTCCTGGCTATGCACAAAGTGGATCTGCTCTGGCAGGAACGGTGCCAGACCAAATTCTTTGCTTACCGCAGCTTCGGTTGCCTTAATTCCCGCCCAGATAGCCTCTACTGTGCTTTTCAGAGTGGAGAATTGACGCTCACCGTCACCCATAACGCGCTCCCAGTCCCACTGGTCAACGTAGACCGAGTGAAGCGGAGAGAGACGGTCCTCATCCGGGCGCAGAGCTTTCATATGCGTGTACAGCCCCTCGCCCGCGCTGAAGTCGTGTTGTCCCAGCGTTTGACGCTTCCACTTCGCCAGTGAATGAACCACTTCGAACTGAGCGTCTGGTAATGCTTTCACTTTCACCTGCACCGCTTTTTCACAGCCAGACAAGTTATCCTGCGTGCCATCTCCTACGCGGCTGAGGATCGGTGCCTGAACTTCGATCAGACCTAAACGCTCCTCCAGTTGACGAGAAAAATGAGATTTCACGAAGCTAATTTGACGTTGTTTGGCAATGTAAGCGGTTTTCATTATGTTTACTCCTGTGTCCTGTTGCCTATGATTAAGCAACAGAATGGAGGTAATATTCAATAATCAACAAACAAAAAGCCGACTTCGATTTTGATTCGTTAAAATTTAACGCTAAAATAGAGTGAATCATCAATCTACATAAGAAAAACCTATGGAAAATTATCAGATCGACAATCTGGACCGCGGCATTCTTGACGCCCTGATGGAAAATGCCCGCACCGCCTACGCCGAACTGGCAAAACAGTTTGGTGTCAGCCCGGGTACCATCCACGTACGCGTTGAAAAGATGAAGCAGGCTGGGATCATTACCGGCGCACGTATTGATGTCAGTCCAAAACAACTGGGTTATGACGTCGGCTGCTTTATTGGCATCATCCTGAAAAGTGCTAAGGATTATCCATCTGCATTAGCCAGACTGGAAAGTCTCGATGAAGTGACCGAGGCGTATTACACCACCGGACACTACAGCATCTTTATTAAGGTGATGTGTAAATCTATCGATGCTCTGCAACAAGTACTTATCAACAAGATCCAAACAATTGATGAAATTCAATCCACAGAAACCTTGATCGTCTTGCAGAACCCGATCATGCGTACCATCAAGCCCTGATCGCTTTTTTTAATCCCCTATTTTTCCACAGGTAGATCCCAGCTCGCTCACAGCGTACAATGCTGCCTCTTCATCGAGGTAGCGATCAATGGCAGATATCACTCTTATCAGCGGCAGCACGCTTGGCAGTGCGGAATATGTAGCAGAACATTTGGCTGAACAGCTGGATGACGCTGGTTTTTCCAGCGAAATACTGCATGGACCGATGCTCGACGAGGTTCCAACTCAAGGGGTCTGGCTGGTAATCAGCTCAACGCACGGTGCGGGAGACATTCCTGATAACCTGCAACCTTTATATGACGCATTGCGCGAGCAGAAACCGGATCTTTCGCAGGTACGCTTTGGTGCCATCGGCATTGGTAGCCGTGAATATGACACGTTCTGCGGTGCGATTGACAAGCTGGAAGCTGAACTGAAGGCCTGCGGGGCGAAACAGATCGGTGAAACGCTCAGGATCAACGTACTGGAACATGAGATTCCGGAAGATCCGGCTGAAATTTGGTTGGGATCCTGGCATCCATTGCTCAGAGATTTGTAAAGATCGTACTTTTTTATGTGGATAACTCTGGTTAAAAGCTTGGATCAACCGGTAGTTATCCAAAGAATAACTGTTGTTCAGTTTTTGAGTTGTGTATAACCCTTCATTCTGATCCCAGCTTATACGGACCAGGATCACCGATCATTCACAGCTAATGATCCTCAACAACCCGTTGATCTTATTCAAAGGATCGCCCTTATCCACAGATAGTCGCGATCCTAATAAGAGATCACAATAAAACAGATCTCTAAATAAAAAGATCTTCTTTTTAATACCCAGGATCCGAGGTCTTTCTCCATCGACTAAAGTTGAGTAGAATCCACGGCCCGGGCTTCAATCCATTTTCACACCGCGTTATGCGAGGCAATTACCATGTTTTATCAGGATCCTTTTGACGTCATCATCATTGGCGGGGGTCATGCAGGCACCGAGGCCGCAATGGCCGCGGCGCGAATGGGTCAACAGACTCTGCTTTTGACACACAATATCGACACTCTGGGGCAAATGAGCTGCAACCCAGCGATTGGCGGCATTGGGAAGGGACACCTGGTAAAAGAAGTGGATGCGCTTGGCGGCCTGATGGCAACCGCGATCGACCATGCCGGCATCCAGTTTAGGATACTAAACGCCAGCAAAGGCCCGGCAGTTCGCGCCACTCGTGCTCAGGCGGATCGCGTGCTCTATCGTCAGGCGGTACGTACTGCGTTGGAGAACCAGCCGAATCTGATGATCTTCCAGCAAGCGGTTGAAGATCTGATTGTTGAAAACGATCGTGTTGTGGGTGCGGTGACTCAGATGGGTCTGAAGTTCCGTGCTAAAGCGGTTGTATTAACCGTAGGGACCTTCCTCGACGGAAAAATTCACATTGGTCTGGACAACTACAGCGGTGGCCGTGCAGGCGATCCGCCGTCTATTCCACTGTCACGTCGCCTGCGTGAGCTTCCGCTGCGCGTTAGTCGTTTGAAAACAGGTACACCGCCGCGTATTGATGCGCGTACCATCGATTTCAGCGTACTTGGCCAGCAAAACAGCGATAACCCGATGCCGGTCTTTTCGTTCCTTGGCGATGTTTCTCAACATCCGCGCCAGATGCCGTGTTACATCACGCATACTAACGAGAAAACCCATGACGTGATCCGTAATAACCTCGATCGTAGCCCGATGTATGCTGGCGTGATCGAAGGTATAGGCCCACGTTACTGCCCGTCGATCGAAGACAAAGTGATGCGCTTTGCCGATCGTAACCAGCACCAGATCTTCCTTGAACCGGAAGGACTGACGTCTAACGAAATTTACCCGAACGGTATTTCCACCAGCCTGCCGTTTGACGTGCAGATGCAAATTGTCCGCTCCATGCAGGGGATGGAAAACGCCAAAATTGTTCGTCCTGGCTATGCTATTGAATATGATTTCTTCGATCCACGCGACCTGAAACCAACTCTGGAAAGTAAATTCATTCAGGGTCTGTTCTTTGCCGGTCAGATTAACGGTACAACCGGTTACGAAGAAGCCGCCGCGCAAGGTTTGCTGGCGGGTCTGAACGCCGCACGCCTGTCCGCTGACAAAGAGGGGTGGGCTCCTGCGCGTTCTCAGGCCTATCTTGGTGTGCTGGTGGATGACCTGTGTACGTTGGGCACTAAAGAACCGTACCGCATGTTTACTTCGCGCGCAGAATACCGTTTGATGCTGCGCGAAGATAACGCCGATCTCCGTCTGACCGAAATTGGTCGTGAACTGGGTCTGGTGGGGGATGAACGCTGGGCGCGCTTCAATGAAAAACTGGAACGCATCGAACAAGAACGTCAGCGTTTGAAATCAACCTGGGTGAACCCGCTTGCTGAATCTGCTGCGGAAGTGAACGCGCACCTGGCAACGCCTCTGTCACGCGAGGCCAGTGGTGAAGATCTGCTGCGTCGTCCGGACATGACCTATGCGCAGCTGACATCATTGTCCGCATTTGCACCAGCGCTTGATGATCCTCAGGCGGCTGAACAGGTTGAGATTCAGGTTAAGTACGAAGGTTATATTGCCCGTCAGCAGGATGAAATCGAAAGACAACAGCGCAATGAGAACACGTTGCTGCCTGCGACTCTGGATTATCGTCAGGTTTCCGGTTTGTCGAATGAAGTTATTGCCAAGCTGAACGATCACAAACCTGTGTCAATCGGCCAGGCATCGCGCATTTCTGGTGTCACGCCTGCCGCCATCTCCATTCTGCTGGTTTGGCTGAAAAAACAAGGTATGCTGCGCCGTAGCGCTTAATCACACTATTTGGGCGGGGGCGCTACGCTTGCCCGCCCTGCAAATTTGTCGACCCGATAAGCTATAGCGCAGCGGGTAATTGATTATTAACAGGTAACGACCGTGCTCAACAAACTCTCTCGTCTGCTGGCTGATGCTGGTATTTCTCTTACCGATCACCAGAAAAATCAGCTGATTGCGTATGTCGATATGCTGCACAAATGGAATAAAGCGTACAACCTGACATCGGTGCGGGACCCCAACGAAATGCTGGTGCGCCATATTCTGGACAGCATTGTGGTCGCACCCCATCTGCAGGGCGTACGTTTTATTGATGTCGGCACGGGACCGGGCTTACCGGGAATTCCACTTTCTATCGTGCGTCCTGAGGCGCATTTTACTCTGCTGGATAGTCTGGGAAAACGCGTACGCTTTCTGCGTCAGGTACAACATGAGCTTAAACTGGACAACATCACTCCAGTACAAAGCAGGGTAGAAGAATTCCCTTCTGAGCCACCTTTTGATGGTGTGATAAGCCGTGCTTTTGCGTCTCTTAACGACATGCTGAGCTGGTGCCACCATTTACCCGGTCAAAATGGACGTTTTTATGCTTTAAAAGGGCAATTACCGGAAGATGAGATCGCCACACTGCCTGCGGCGTTCAGCGTAGAATCAGTTGTAAAATTACGGGTTCCACAACTGGATGGTGAGCGCCATTTGGTGGTTATTAAGCCAAACAAAATTTAATATTTATCAAAAAAAACAGAAAAAAAGCGGGCCTTCAGGTGTTAAATACCGGGGGGTATAAGGGGGGGAAGTGGTGTTACATTTCACCTCTGTCTTACTGTTTTGCATCATAACTATAACGTACCGTTTTTTGTTAAAAACGAAACAAGTCAACTGTGAAAATATCAGTCTGCTAAAAATAGAACCTAAGAATCACCGTTTTGTGTTAATTAT
>NZ_JANEWM010000072.1:0-20839 GCF_028069825.1 Citrobacter sp. Igbk 14 | reverse complement strand
GGTTATCATTTTTACTGAATGAATATTGTGTGAATTTTCACCCGCTATTGAGAGTTCAGGGGGAGACATGAGAGGTATAATGTTGATAGTAATCGGTATGTTGCTAGCTTTTAGTGCTTCAGCTGGTCGCATAACAATAAGTGGTCCCGAGCAATCAACAACGACGAGTGGTCGGACTCTCTGTGTTTATAGCAATAGCATTTACACGTTTACCTATATCACGAAGTCGAAACACTGTCCTTACACCAAGACTTTCGATACTAACGATAGTAATTGAATTTTTTAGATTTTATTGTGTTACAAACTGGGTACAGGCTGCGATATATTATAACCATTGCCTTGAGAACTCTGGTGTAAAGCTGAAAGAGCAGCCATTGGTAGTGGTTTTTTGTGTTTATGATAAATAAAAATCAACGAGTTAAGTGATTCGCATCAAGCTTAATTATGGCAAGCCTGAAATGATGATTCTCGACTCGATCATTGTAGAAGGTTATTCTCTACAGATTAGACATAACAAAAAGGAATAGTTGATATGGCTTCATCTGCATCTTCACTTCGCTATGCTCTCATCGCTCTTGCTGGATTTCTGGCGACACCCGCAGCCCTGGCGCATGCGCATCTGACACAACAAAGTCCTGCGGCTAATGCTCAGATCACGGCATCACCCCAGGCATTGACGCTCAATTTTTCTGAAGGTGTCGAACCTGCATTCAGCGGAGCAACGCTGACAGGCCCGCAAAAAGAACAGATAAAAACGGGTAAGGCAACGCGTAATGAGCAGGATAAAACGCAACTGATTATTCCGCTCGTTCAGTCACTGGAAACAGGAAAATACACGGTCGATTGGCACGTTGTGTCAGTGGATGGGCACAAGACGAAAGGACAATATAGCTTTAGCGTGAAATAACCGATGCTGGCGTTTACCTGGGTTGCACTGCGTTTTATCCATTTTACCACGCTGATGCTGGTGTTTGGCTGTGCGCTCTATGGCGCATGGCTGGCTCCTGTTTCGCTCCGTCGTTTGATGATGCGTCGTTTCTTACATCTGCAACGCCACGCCGCGGCGTGGAGCTTTGTCAGTGCGACGCTGATGCTGGCGGTTCAGGGAGGATTAATGGGCGCGGGTTGGCAGGATGTCCTCTCCATCACCGTTTGGGGAGCCGTCCTACAGACACAATTCGGGGGCGTCTGGCTGTGGCAAATTATCCTTGCGCTGGTCACACTGGCGGTGACCATTATCGTACCGCGCAGTATGCCGCGACGACTGCTAATGCTGACGATTGCTCAGTTTATTCTGCTGGCGGGCGTTGGGCATGCAACACTACACGATGGTGTAACGGGTACACTTCATCAGGTTAACCATGCGCTGCATCTGATATGCGCAGCTGCCTGGTTTGGCGGCTTGCTGCCGGTGCTCTACTGTATGAAAATGGCACAAGGACGCTGGCGCGATCAAGCCATCAAGACCATGATGCGCTTCTCCCGCTATGGGCATCTTTTTGTGGTTGGCGTATTGCTTACCGGCATCATGAATGCACTGTTTATTGTCGGTTTTTCTGTTCCCTGGCATGCGGCTTATGGGAAACTGCTGTTGTTAAAATGTGCCCTGGTCATGCTAATGGTGGCGATTGCGCTGGTGAATCGGTATGTTCTTGTTCCACGTATGCAGCAGGATAATCGCTGCATGACCCTCTATTTTATTTGGATGACGAAGCTGGAATGGGGTATAGGCGCTGCTGTGCTGGCAATTGTCAGCCTGTTTGCAACCCTCGAACCGTTCTGATGGACTGGCAAAACGTATGAAAAAAATCATTATCTCTTTATTGCTACTGGCAAGTTCAGGAGCGGCACTGGCTGCGCCGCAGGTTATTACCGTCAGTCGTTTTGAGGTTGGCAAAGATAAATGGGCGTTTAATCGTGAAGAGGTGATGCTGACCTGCCGTCCGGGCAACGCGCTGTATGTCATCAACCCCAGCACGCTGGTGCAATACCCACTGAATGATGTTGCCAGACAGCAGGTTGAGAGTGGTAAAACCACGGCAAAACCGATCGACATTATCCAGATTGACAATCCGGCTAAACCTGGCGAAAAAATGAGCCTTACTCCGTTTATCGAGCGTGCAGAAAAGCTCTGTTAATTGTCAGATGTAGCGCTCTGATTTCCAATAAAAAACCGCAAGGCTCTCACAGGAGAACTTGCGGTTTTTACATTGTAGCGAGTGACAATCACCCTTTTTTTCAGGCCACTTTAGTCGCGGACTGGAAAACCTGGCGCTGTCATCTATTCTTAAATGGCAGGGTAACTTAGCCTGCATTAATGCCAACTTTTAGCGCACGGCTCTCTCCCAAGAGCCATTTCCCTGGACCGAATACAGGAATCGTATTCGGTCTCTTTTTATGTGCTTATTCTCATTGATTTTTTTCGATGCTTTCACGAAACCTCGCGAAAACTACTCGAAATTTCCATATCCTGTCTAAACCATAACATATTCTACACCACGTGCGTCCAGGTATTTTTGGGCCATTGTTAAATTTTTATACCCCAAACAACCTCAGAGCAAAATCCTCTATGTGTTCCCTTTTCTGACGCGAAGACTTGAAACCATGCTTTCATGCAGACGGCACCTGTAGCATGAAACAACAGTCCGCTGTACAGCATTTATACGTTAAGTTTTCTCGTGGGATTGTCGATATTACTCTTTATTGGCTCTTCAAAAGGAATGAAAATGAAATATTTCTATGCTTATCATGGTCCCAAAAATACAAAAGATTTTGACTACAGTAATGGGTACGGGGTTGGGCAGGAATGGAAAACCCGTCAAGTGAACCCGGGTGACCGCCTTTTTGTTATTCAAAAACTCTCTGGAAAGCGAGATTTCCAGTTGTGTGGTGTGTTCGAAATTATTGACACTTTAGTAGACCCAAACAGTGCTTATCCCTATCGAGTTCAGCTGAAAGACTTATCCAATCTTGATACTTTCCTACCAATGGATGAAGTGCTTGTTGGTGAACAACTTCCCCCCAGCAATCGAAAAGAGGCGTGGACTAATTTTAAACGACATTTCTGTCATCAGGGAGTTTCATTCGAAGCTCCGTTGTGCGAAGAAATTGTGTCGGTTCTCAGTTTACTGATTGCTGTACCTGAGGATCAAATTGGAAAATATGCTCGCAGGGAAGACGGTTTACGCATGGTTAAGATTCGCCGGGAGCAGGCAAAGTTTCGCAAAGCGGTGATGTTAAATTGGGGCAGTAAATGCGCAATTACTGGCAGTTCTTTGGCAGTTGAAGCTTGCCATATAATTAGCCATGCCAATAAAGGATTACCGAGTGTAGAAAATGGAATTGCACTTGCTGCTGATCTCCATAAGTTATTTGATAGTGACCATCTGAGTTTTCGGGATAACCGAGTTATTCTTTCAGAATCAGCTCGTCTTGAACCACGATACAAAGATTTTCATGATACTGAACTGAGGGAGCCACTGAAACCAGTTGATCTATCAATGAAGTAACGGATGGGCCAGGCAGAGTAGTAGCGCTATTAAAAGTGAAGAAGCCCTATTGCATAGGCGACATGTGGGCAGCATTCACAGCATAGTTATTCTGTCTGCATGACATCGACGGCAGAGGGTTTGTCGTGATGTCAAATCGTACCCTGCGCAAATCATCGCGTGTCGCATGCGGCATTCTCCTCATTTCATGGCGCTGTTGCTAAAGTTATAGGCAGGGAATATCTGAGTGCAGAAGGTCATATGGGTCAGTCTGATAACGTCTACCAAAGGATAGAAGGAACAAACTGGCGTCACATCTGGGTCGTGGGGGATCTTCACGGCTGTTTTTCTATGCTGATGGATAAATTGCGCCAGTGTCGGTTTGATCCGTGGCGGGATCTGCTGGTTTCTGTCGGCGATGTTACCGATCGTGGGCCTGATAGTCTGCGTTGTCTACAGTTGCTGCGCCGGAACTGGATCGTGGCGGTCAGGGGGAATCACGAGCAAATGGCGCTGGATGCACTGGTGACGGGGGATCTGCAGTTGTGGTTTATGAATGGGGGCTCGTGGTTTTCGCACGCAGCACAACCCGCGGCAAGGTTTGCTCTTGAAGCCTGTCAGCAATTACCGTGGATTCTGGAACTGCATTGTCAGAATGGCGTACATGTGATTGCCCACGCTGATTACCCGGATGATGATTATCTGTGGCGAAAAGAGGTCGATTTACAACGGGTGTTGTGGGATCGTGCGCGATTAATGAATAAAGGCAGTGGAATTCATGGCGCAGATCACTTTTGGTTTGGCCATACGCCTCTGCGCCATCGGCTTGATCGCGATAATCTGCACTATATTGATACCGGCGCGGTATTTGGCGGCGAGCTAACGTTGGTACAGTTACAATAATTAGAAATCACTATATTCCTGAGCAGGGTGCCAGAAGCTGTCGATATAGTTTTCGGCAGGTAAGCATCCGCCGTTGCGAATACGCTGATCGTCCATCGAAATTAGGCACTGCTGTTCCGTATTGTAGACATCAACCACGATATCTTCACAACCGCCATCCAGGTAGCAAACAAAAAGAATCAGCGTGAACATTCCATCCTCAAATTGTGTTGCCGTATCAATAGTGTAGAAGAAATTGCAGTTAATGGGGCGAGGAGAAATACGTTAACGCGTCACTGTGTGTTCACTCGTGAAGGGCAGGGATGTTTCAGCGGGCAGTTCAAAAGATTGCAACCAGTGGGTAAATTTTCTTACCGCCTCATCTTGTCTGTCGTTCCATAGCAGAGAGTAGGTTCCGGTATCGATGGTCAAATCGCCAAATGGCGCAACCAGCCTTCCTGTTTTCAGGTGTTTTTCACAGAATAAATAGGGCATTACAACCAAGCCCAAACCATCTTCAGCCGCCTGCATTGCCGCAAACGTATGATCCAGCGTGATAATCTGGTTACTTTCATGATGATCATTTGGGAAATGGCTATGCCAGCGTTTCCAGAGATCGTTACGCGCACGAATTTGAATTTTTATATGATCGCCCAGTTGATCTGGCGAGACCAGCGGTCGGCTGTGCAGATACTGCTGGCTGCAAACCAGCAGGCTTGATTCCCGAAGAAATGGCACAGGTTTAAGTCCGGAAAAATGCGCCGGATCCCGGCGAATAGCGATATCAAAGGGAGAGGCAAAGCTAACGGGACCGATGCTGGTGGTGACATCGACGGTGAGCTCAGGGTGGACTTCATTCAGCTCAGCCAGTCTTGGCATTAGCCAGTGCATGGCGAATGTGGGCAGGCACTGGACGGTTAATCTTCCCGAAAAAACGTTAGCGCTGACCTCTTTTTCTGCCTGCGCAAGTTCATCGAGTAACCGTGTTGCGACGCGGGAAAAGGTCTCACCGGCACTCGTCAGCCTGACAGATTTGTGTGCACGATAAAACAGTTGTACACCCAGTTGTTCTTCCAGTGTGCGGATGTGTCGGCTGACTGCTCCTGTGGTGATAAACAGTTCATCAGCAGCCGCACTGAAGCTGCTTCTGCGTGCAGCAGCTTCGAATGCCGGCAAATGGGGGAGCGAGAGCAATCGTGTCATTGGTTGAGTTTAACTCAACCAATGGACGCAATAAAGATCGTTTGTCAGCGTCTTCCCCTTGCTCATAACATGGCCTTCAACGTTCTGATTCACTATTGATATCCACTTTTTCTGCAGGCAATTTTAGTGAAAGCATTCAATTTGTTTTGCCTTGGCCGGGCGGGGACATGCCTGGGGACAATGGCTTTTGCTGGTGCACTTCCGGTAATACGCGATGAGTGGCATATCGACGCCGCCGCTGCGGGAACAATACAGACGGTATTTAGTATTTCAAACGCCTGTGCCTTATTTGCTGCCTCCTGGCTGTGTGACTATCTGGGGGCTCGCAAGGTGTATCTCATTTTCTCGTGGTTCGGTGTGTTCGCTTTATTGCTTTTCGCCTGTTTTGCCCGCTCTTACTCTTCCGCTCTGGTCATGATGGCCTTCGTCGGATTGACCCAGGGTGGGGCCTATACGCCAGCGATGATGTTGGCGATGGGTATGAACAGTGTGCCCAAACGAGGACTTGCCGTTGGGATGATCCTGGCCGCAGGTTCGTTTGGCTACCTGCTGTCGGTATTTATCTCCGCCTGGGGAGCATTGCGCTGGGGAGCGTCCTTTGCGTTCTATTTATGTGCCGCTGGCGCATTGGTTGGTGCGGTATCCGGTTCAGTGGCGTTATCCGGCTATCAGGAAGACATGCACAGGACGCAGAAGCAGGGGGGATCGGCAAAGCGCCATGTTCTGTCGGTTGGCGCAATACTGCTGATGGCGGGTTATATTGCGCATTGCTGGGAGTTACTGGGGAGCTGGGCATGGACCCCTAGCCTGGTGACGGGTGCGTTGCAAGCCTGGCAGATGGAGCCGATAACCACCGGATTGATCGTCGCCTGTGCCGTACATTTATCGGGGATGTTCTCGACGCTGATTGTAGGAGCAATCTCCGATTATTTTAATCGCGCAACGGTGTTGATCTTCATGGGCGCTGCCGGCGCGTTGAGTTCACTCCTGATGGGATTATCGGTTTCCTGGGGGGCGGGGTGGACGTTGCTGTTTGCGTTTATGGGGAGTTTCTTCATTCTTGGCGATTCGGGCGTTTTATCTGCCGCGATTGCCGATAATGTGCCTCAGGCAAAGCTGGGGAGTGTGATGGGATTGCGGTCGCTACTTGGATTTGGTGTGGGGTCTCTTGCGCCTTTATCATTTGGTGTGGTGATGGATTCAACGCAAAGCTGGGAACTCGCTTATAGTGTGTTGGCTGCGGGGGGAACCATCGCTTTCTTCTGTGCCTGCGTGCTTAGAGTTAATTGTTTTAACGCCAATAAATAACCCGTCTGGCGACGGGTTCTTTTTGAATCAGGCAAAGCGCATGACCCAGGCATCTGACTTACGATCGTAGTGCTCGCGGAATAGAACGGAATGTTCTCCATTGAGAAGGGCCGGGACGCTGGTGTCGGCATCCCAGGCGTCCAGTTGCATACATAAATCCGGATCGGATTTACACGGAATGGTTAACGTTCGGTCCCCCGGCGATTCGCCATGTAACTCGGCGTCGTCGATTTCAAAAGCGCCAATGCGCACACTGGTTTTCATCATCGTGCTCTCCGTTGATTTGCTGGTTGTGGTACGACCAGTTAAGCCGCCCATTTTTCAGCGTAGTCAACGTTAGCAAAAGCGCCAGTAAAAACGTGCGTTATCCCGTAAAGAGTTTACCATCCCGGACAAGATCGCGTGGATAACTGTTCTTCAACCGTGATCCGATCCGTTTTGCCAGTCCAATCGGCTGACGCTGGAACGTAACCAGTACATCGTCGGTTGTTGGAGAGGTTTGTGGGTAGACATCTCTGCCGCGATACCACTCTTCCGCTTCTTCAAGCGTCAGTTCAAACGCATTGCGGTGTTCTGGGTTAGCAAGGGCGATAACCGCCTCATGCTGCCAGCGGTAACCCTTATTGTGGGTTTCAGCGAGTTTAATCCCGAGGCGGGAAAAACGAACTTTACCAATCAGTGGTTCAATGTCTGTCGGGAATAACCAAATTTCTTTATCACGCTGCCAAAGGCGCAGATTGTCTTGCCACTGCAATCCACAGGCGGTAGCGGCCTGGGTGATTTGTGCGGCTTCCCGGCTTTTCAGCGGGCTGAAGGGGAAATTTCCCACCTTATATTTCGGCGCTGGCAGCGCAGGTATAGGGGCAGTTTTTCGCAAACGCGCGACAAAGAAGCCTTCACAGTCATAAATTTGCGGGAAGACATGCAGGAATCCCTCTGGTGTCAGGGCGCGTCTGGCCTCCGGGAATAAATCACCCAGAGGAAGAAATTCGACGGCGCCCGGGTAAGTCTCTATTAGCCACTGCATGATGGATTCATTTTCATCACGGTTAAGTGTGCAGGTGGAATAAACCAGTGTGCCGCCAGGGCGAAGGGCGTGGAAGGCGCTATCAAGCAGCTCGCGCTGGGTAACAGCAATGTCCAGATTGCTTTCGATGGACCAATTTTTTAGTGCATCGGGATCTTTACGCACGACGCCTTCGCCTGAGCACGGTGCGTCCAGGAGAATGGCATCAAACGTTTCTGGCAACGCGGCGCCAAACACGCGGCCATCAAAATGAGTGAGTGCGACGTTCGCAATCCCGCAACGACTGATATTGGCATGCAGAACTTTGACGCGGCTGGCAGAAAATTCATTCGCCAGAATTGCACCCTGATTATTCATTTTGGCGGCAATTTGCGTGGTTTTGGAGCCTGGCGCGGCGGCAACATCCATCACCCGCTCCGGGATATTGCCATCGGCAAATAACGCAGCAACAGGCAACATCGAACTGGCTTCCTGAATATAAAACAGGCCGCTTAAATGTTCAGCCGTACTGCCGAGCGGTACAGATTCTTCACCGTTGCGCTCAATCCAAAAGCCTTCAGCACACCAGGGAACCGGAGTGAGTGACCAGCCATAAGGCGCGGTTAAGTCGAGAAAATCAGCAACGGAGATTTTCAGCGTATTGACGCGGATGCTGCGGCGTAATGGGCGCTGGCAGGCTGCGAGAAAATCGTCAAAAGAGAGCGTGGAAGGCATTGCTTCACGCATTTGCGTCAGAAAGGCGTCAGGAAAATAAGCCACTTGGTACCACCGGCAAAAAAACAAGTGCGCAGTGTAGCATATACCCTCAATAATTCGAGTTACAGGACAACAACGTTCCTACGTGAAGTATGACAAGGCTAACCGCTCCGGCGCGAGTACGCCGGAGCGGGGGAAAGATTAGCGTGGCAGGGCGGTTCCCCATTGACGCCATTCTTTCGGTTCACTCTCCAGCAGCAGGAAGTGTTTACCCGCCTGCGCTTTCGGCGCCAGTGGCGTACCTGGTGGGGTGGCAAACGCGATACCACCGCGGATGAACTGATTGAAGGTACCCGTCTTCACGACGCCGCCGGTGAGGCCAAAATCGAGGTTGTAGCCAGATGCCAGCCAGAACACAGAGTTATTGCGCACCAGGTGCTGGTAGCGCTGACTGATGCGCATGGCCACCATCACGCGATCGGACAGTGAACCCAGCGTCAGACCCGTGACGGTCCCCACCTCAATACCTCTGAACAGAACCGGAGTACCGATATTCAGCGAACCAGCTTCTGGCGCTTCTACCACGATACTCAAACCATCAAGGTAACGTGAATCAGTAATCGTCGCTTCCTGCAGTTCAAAATCACGGCGCGGATTACCGCGTCCTGGTTCGACGTTAATATAGGGCTGTAGGATGGTATCCAGATGCTCTACACCTGCCGCTGAAATTTGCGGGGTAATCACCGAGAAACGTGTACCGCTACGCGCAAACGTCTGGACATACTCCGGATACAACACCGCTTTTGCCTGAACTTCGTTACGGCTGGTGAGCAGTTCAAGGGTCTGGATCTGACCTATATCGATCCCCAGGTAGCGAATTGGCATCCCTGCGGCGAGTTTCCCGGCGTCAAACGCGTGCAGAGTAATCTGTCCTCCTACCGCACGTGCAGCGGTCTCTGACGCGTACAAAATACGCTTGTCGCCTTTACGCTGGCTGGCGCTGGCACCGCTCAGATTATCGAAGCTAATCGCCCCTTTTAGCGCGCGTGACAAGGGAGATGCCTGTACGGTCAGGCCGCTGCCGTTAAGCTGAACTTTTGCGCCACCTTCAGCCCAGAACACGCTGTTGCTGGTTAACAGATTGCGGTATTCCGGTTTGATATGCAGATCGATATCAAATGCATCGGCACGAGGGCGTACGCTAATGACTTCACCGACGTCGAATTTGCGGTATAGCACCACCGACCCGGTCTGCACATCGGGTAGCGTCTCGGCGCTCAGGCTGACGGTGGTGGTGGGCAGATCGCTCAGGCTGTTCTCAATGGCTTTTTCGAGGTTTGCATACAGCGGATAGCTTTTTTTCATTTCACCTTTGGTACCGGGTAAAATGCGAATACCGCCGCTTATCCATTCGCTGGCGCTGGCACCAAGGAACTCAACGCCATCAAGGCCCACTTTGACATCCACTCGACTATTAACCACGAATTTGCTGTCACCTTGCACCAGTGCACGATGCTGTGGCTCGATAGCAACGATAAATGAAACGCCATTGCTTGATAGCTTCCGTTCGATAACCTGACCGACCTGTACGCCATGAAGGATCAGCGGCTGGCCGGCATCGATGCCGTAGCTTTCCGGGGCGGTCAGCGTAAGCGTCATAACGCCGGGATCATGAAGCAGGGACTGTTCACCGGGGATCACCACAAACTGGCTACGTGGCTCACCTTCGCCGGGCACCAGTTCAAACGTTTTTCCTGTTAGCAGCGAGCTCAGGTTCATATCGTTTAATGATAATTTGGGGTTTTGTAACTCAATGCGCGTGCCATCGCGCAGTAGCGTTACAACGCTGGGGTCGACGGTCATTTCACCGGTGACTTTACCGCCTGGATTCAAATCCAGTCTGGTCAGTTGACCGACTTCCAGGCCCTGATACATCAGCGGGGTTGATCCAGCCTTCAGTCCATCGCCGTTGGGTAGCGCCAGCTTGACAATCACGCCACGTTGACTGTGGGCGAGATCCTGATATAGCCCAAACGTATCGTCGGCGGCAGCAGGTTGCGAATCTTCTGGGGAGTCAAAGGCTATGGCGCCATTGACCAGCGCGGCCAGGCTTTCCAGTTTTACCTTTGCGCCGCTCAGGCTGACATCGGCATTCACCCCGGACACATTCCAGAAACGACTGCCTTTTTTCACCAGATTGGTAAAGCGACGCTCAATCAGGACATCGATGGTTACACCCTGATGATTGGGGTTGATGGTGTAGTCATAGACCCGGCCTACCGGGATCTTGCGGAAATAAACCAACGAACCGCTGTTAAGGGAACCGAGGTCGGGTGCCTGCAGATGCAACATTAAATCGCCATTATTCAGCCGATATTTTGGCTGTGTGTCGAGCGCGACGAAATGATCTTCCGGTTCGCCGGTACCCGGCATCATCCCGATATAGTTCCCGCCAACCAGCGCATCGAGGCCAGAAACGCCCGCCAGTGATGCCTTCGGCGTGACCAGCCAGAATTGCGTGTCTTTGCGCAAAGCATCCTTCATGGTGGACTTGATGCTGACGCGAACTTCAATTTTACGCAGATCTTTACTCAGGCTGATATCCTGCACGGTGCCAACTTCGACCCCCTGATAGCGCACGGGAGTTCGGCCTGGCACAATGCCGTCCGCGGACATAAAGTCGATGGTCACGGTATTGCCACGATCTTCATAGCTGCCCCAGATGAGCCATCCAGCAATCATTAGCGCGATGAACGGCAGCAGCCAGAACGGAGAGATACGGCGTTTTGTTTTAATTTGCGCTTCAATCTGCGAAGCGGGCGTTTCCTGACTCATGTGCATCCCAAAGTAAGCGGCTGTCCAGCCATTCCACTGCAAGAATAGTCAATATTACCGCTGCACCGAAATAAAACGCAGCCGGTCCCATAGTAAAAGCAAGTATCTGATCGCGATTTATCAGTGACATTGTTAAGGCGATAACAAACAGGTCCAGCATCGACCAGCGACCAATCCAGGTCACCATACGGAGTAGCAGGATGCGGGTGCGTAATCCTTGTTCACATTTAAACTGGATGCTGAACAACAACGTAAACATCACAATCACTTTAGTGAATGGCACCAGGATACTGGCGATAAAAACAATGGCCGCTACGCCAACGTTGCTGTTCGCCAGGGACATGATACCGGTCAGAATAGTGTCTTCCTGACGGGCACCGTTAACGTAAATTACCGAGATGGGCAGCAGATTAGCAGGCAGCAACAGGACAATCGAGGCCAGCAGAGCTGCCCAGCACTTTTGGATGCTCTGATTTCTGCGCCAGCGTAATGGAATATGGCAACGGGGACAGCGGCCTCGGGCATCAGGATAACCTGTAAAGTGACAGCCGAGGCATACACGAAGCTGTCCGTCGGGGCGGCGTGCGGGCCTTTGTGGATAAAAACGTTCCCACAACTGCTCAACATTGAGGTGCGACAGCGTCAAAATGCTCAGGATCACCAGTGCGATAAAGGCATAGAGTCCCACTCCGGGCAGCAGAAAAGCGTAGTCCTGCACTTTGATCGAGGCGACGCCGATACCAACAAGATAGATATCAAGCATGACCCACTCTTTAAGCCTTTCCAGCATCAATAATACCGGGCGCAGGTTCATGCCGAGAATATTACCAAACCACAGATAAGCGATTGATGACACGAGTATCACGGGAGCGCCAATGACGCAAAACATCACAAAGGATGCTGTCAGCGGATCGCCTTGCCGGGTCATCTGCCAGATGCCCTGTACTACATTCGCGTCAATGCGTATGCCTAATAAATAGATGTGCAGCAGCGGCTCTCCCCACGCAAAGGGCATCAGTAACAGCATGGTGAAAGCCATTGCCGCCAGTCGCGTTAACGACCAGTCACGGCCGTCACGAATTTTGGCCTGACAGCGTGGGCAGAATGCACTTTGGTGCGAACGCATTTTCGGCAAGCTAAACAGCAGGTCACATTCAGGGCATCGTTGGTAATGCGCACGGGGTAGCGCTTCACCAATGGACCTGATCGCTATTTTTTTAGTCGGCGTGATGCGTGGATGAGTAAGGGCCATGTATCGCGAATCAAAGTGTTGAAGTAATGTTATCTTAACCCATGATGGGAATGATCTTGAGCATTTACGCATTTAATGTTTATTTTAGTAGGCTGCAGTTTTAAGTAAGACAACTAAGTGATTACATAATGAACAAAATAGAGCTATACACGGATCTGAACCGTGATTTTCAGGCATTAATGGCAGGTGAAACCAGTTTTCTGGCAACGTTGGCGAATACCAGCGCGTTATTGTACGAACGTCTTGCAGAAGTGAACTGGGCAGGTTTTTACCTGCTTGAGAACACTACGCTGGTGCTCGGTCCCTTCCAGGGGAAAATCGCCTGCGTTCGCATCCCGGTAGGGCGCGGCGTGTGTGGTACTGCGGTGGCGCAGAACCAGGTTCAGCGTATAGAGGACGTGCATGCCTTTGATGGCCATATCGCTTGCGATGCTGCCAGCAATGCGGAAATCGTTCTGCCGATTACGGTTGAGAATCAAATTATCGGCGTGTTGGACATTGATAGCACGGCGTTTGGTCGCTTTACTGAAGAAGATGAACAGGGGCTGCGGACGCTTGTGGCACAGCTTGAAACCGTGCTTGCAACGACGGATTACAAAAAATTCTTTGCGACCGTCGCAGGATAATCAACGGATAACGTAGCAATTACTGATGACGTCATTATAATGACGCCTGTTCATGCCTGCGCTTGTTGGCTACGTCCGTTGTAATCAGGAAATTTCATGGAAAATCAACCTAAGTTGAATAGCAGTAAAGAAGTCATCGCGTTTCTGGCCGAACGCTTCCCGCAGTGTTTTAGTGCGGAAGGCGAAGCGCGCCCGCTGAAAATTGGCATTTTTCAGGATTTGGTAGAGCGTGTTGAGGGCGAAATGAACCTCAGTAAAACACAGCTCCGTTCGGCCTTACGTCTCTATACTTCAAGCTGGCGTTATCTGTACGGCGTTAAGCTGGGCGCAACGCGTGTCGACCTCGACGGCAACCCATGTGGTGAGCTGGATGAGCAACACGTTGAACATGCGCGTAAACAGCTTGAAGAAGCTAAAGCCCGCGTTCAGGCGCAACGTGCAGAGCAACAGGCGAAAAAACGCGAAGCGGCGGCCGCTGCTGGTGAAAAAGAAGACGCACCGCGTCGTGAGCGCAAGCCGCGTCCTGCACCGCGTCGTAAAGAAAGTGCTGAGCGTAAACCTCGCGCTGAAAAACCAGTGGCAAAAGCACCGCGTGCTCCTCGTGAAGAACAGCATACCCCAGTATCTGATATTTCAGTGCTGACGGTAGGGCAGTCTCTGAAGGTGAAAGCAGGTAATAATGCGATGGATGCCACCGTATTAGAAATCACCAAAGATGGCGTCCGTGTACAGCTGAATTCGGGTATGTCTTTGATTGTACGCGCAGAACACCTGGTGTTCTGAAACGGAGGCCAGGCCTGGCATGAACACTTTTTTTAGGCTTACTGCGTTAGCTGGTCTGCTTGCATTTGCAGGCCAGGCACTCGCTGTGGAAGACATCACGCGTGCCGATCAAATCCCCGTTTTAAAGGAAGAAACCCAGCATGCGACGGTGAGTGAACGTGTGACATCACGCTTTACGCGTTCACATTATCGCCAGTTCGATCTGGATCAGGCGTTTTCGGCGAAAATTTTTGACCGCTATCTGAATCTGCTCGACTACAGCCATAACGTGCTGTTGGCGAGCGATATCGAGCAGTTTGCCAAAAAGAAAACCGTCCTCGGTGATGAACTGCGTTCGGGCAAGCTCGATGTCTTTTACGATCTCTATAATCTGGCGCAAAAGCGCCGGTTTGAACGCTACCAGTACGCATTAAGCGTACTGGCTCGTCCAATGGATTTCACCGGTAACGACAACTTTAACCTCGATCGGAGTAAAGCTCCGTGGCCGAAAAGCGAAGCAGAGCTGAATGCGCTGTGGGACGGCAAGGTTAAATTTGACGAACTCAGCCTGAAGTTGACGGGTAAAACCGACGCTGAAATCCGTGAAACACTGACACGTCGTTACAAATTCGCCATCCGCCGGTTGGCACAGACAAACAGTGAAGATGTGTTCTCACTGGCGATGACCGCGTTTGCACGCGAAATCGATCCACATACTAACTACCTGTCTCCACGTAATACTGAGCAGTTCAATACTGAAATGAGCTTGTCTCTGGAAGGTATTGGCGCGGTTCTGCAAATGGATGATGACTACACCGTCATTAATTCCATGGTTGCAGGTGGCCCTGCGGCGAAGAGCAAAGCGATAAGCGTTGGCGATCGTATTGTTGGCGTCGGTCAGACCGGTAAAGGCATGGTGGATGTGATTGGCTGGCGTCTGGATGATGTTGTCGCGCTGATCAAAGGACCAAAAGGCAGCAAAGTTCGCCTTGAGATCCTGCCTGCGGGTAAGGGCACCAAGACACGTACCGTTACGCTGACGCGTGAGCGTATTCGTCTGGAAGACCGTGCCGTTAAAATGTCGGTAAAAACCGTTGGCAAAGAAAAAGTCGGTGTTCTGGATATTCCTGGTTTTTATGTTGGCCTGACAGATGATGTTAAAGTTCAACTGCAGAAACTGGAAAAACAGAATGTCAGCAGCGTGATTATCGATCTGCGCACCAACGGTGGTGGCGCACTGACCGAAGCGGTCTCGCTTTCTGGTCTGTTTATCCCTTCTGGTCCGGTGGTTCAGGTTCGTGACAACAACGGCAAGGTGCGCGAAGACAGCGATACCGATGGCGTTGTTTACTACAAAGGTCCGCTGGTGGTGCTGGTTGACCGCTTCAGTGCCTCTGCATCAGAGATTTTTGCCGCAGCGATGCAGGATTACGGCCGTGCACTGATTGTCGGTGAACCGACGTTTGGTAAGGGTACCGTACAGCAGTATCGTTCTCTGAATCGTATTTACGATCAGATGCTGCGTCCGGAATGGCCGGCACTGGGTTCTGTTCAGTACACCATTCAGAAGTTCTACCGCGTTAATGGTGGCAGTACGCAGCGTAAGGGCGTAACGCCGGATATCATCATGCCAACAGGTAATGAAGAAACCGAAACCGGTGAGAAGTTCGAAGATAACGCGCTGCCGTGGGACAGCATTGATGCTGCAACCTACACCAAGTCCGATAACCTGACGCCGTTTGGGCCGGAATTGCTGAAAGAGCACAATGCACGTATTGCGAACGATCCTGAGTTCCAGTACATCATGAAAGACATTGCGCGTTTCAACGCAATGAAGGATAAGCGCAACATCGCCTCTTTGAATTACGCCCAGCGTGAGAAAGAGAATAACGAAGATGACGCAATGCGTCTGGCGCGTATCAACGATCGGTTTAAGCGAGAAGGTAAGCCGTTGCTGAAGAAACTGGACGATCTGCCGAAGGATTACCAGGAGCCAGATCCGTATCTGGATGAAACGGTGAAAATCGCGCTCGACCTGGCGCATCTTGAAAAAGAAAAGCCAGCGGAACAGCCCGCGACCAGTCAATAACGTCAAACAGGCACAAGAAATTGTGCCTGTTTTTTTAACAAGCGCATGAAGTCGTCAGTCTGATACGATAAAATGTAAAGTTGTGTCTTTCTGGTGACTTAGCACCTATGCATGCTTGAAAATAGCCGTAAGACCCATACGATATGGGTAATCGCATAGTGCGTTTTGTTAAATTGAGGTTAAAAGAAAATTATGATGCGAATCGCGCTCTTCCTGCTGACGAACCTGGCTGTGATGGTCGTTTTCGGGCTGGTATTGAGCCTGACAGGGATTCAGTCAAGCAGCGTTCAAGGCTTGTTAATCATGGCACTGCTGTTTGGTTTTGGTGGTTCCTTCATTTCGCTGCTGATGTCCAAATGGATGGCGTTAAAGTCCGTTGGTGGAGAAGTTATTGAGCAGCCGCGTAATGAGAGAGAACGCTGGCTGATGAATACGGTAGCGACTCAGGCTCGTCAGGCCGGAATTGCAATGCCGCAGGTCGCTATCTATCACGCGCCTGATATTAACGCGTTTGCTACCGGCGCACGCCGGGATGCTTCGCTGGTAGCGGTTAGTACTGGCCTGCTGCAAAACATGAGCCCGGATGAAGCTGAAGCTGTTATTGCGCATGAAATTAGCCACATTGCCAATGGCGATATGGTTACCATGGCGCTGATTCAGGGGGTAGTGAACACCTTTGTTATCTTCATTTCGCGTATTCTTGCGCAAATTGCCGCTGGTTTTATGGGTGGGAACCGCGATGAAGGTGAGGAAAGTAACGGTAACCCATTAATCTATTTTGCCGTGGCGACGGTGCTGGAACTGGTGTTCGGTATTCTGGCGAGCATTATTACCATGTGGTTCTCACGCCATCGTGAATTCCATGCGGATGCCGGTTCTGCAAAACTGGTTGGTCGTGAGAAGATGATTGCCGCATTGCAGCGTCTGAAAACCAGTTATGAGCCGCAGGAAGCGACCAGCATGATGGCGTTCTGCATCAACGGTAAATCCAAATCGTTGAGTGAGCTGTTTATGACTCACCCACCTTTGGATAAACGCATTGAAGCGCTGCGTAGTGGTGAATACCTGAAGTAATTCGTGGTAAACGAAAAAGAGAAAGCGCGTCGAAAGACGCGCTTTTTTTATGCCTTAATCCGGGGCTGGGTTATGCGTAATCCGCTAACAATAGCCGCAACAGTTGCCAGGATGCCCGCAGTAATCAGCGAGACGTGCGTACCGCTGTCGCCAAATTGGTTTAGCATCAATGCAACCAGTGCTGCCCCGGTACTTTGTCCAAGCAAGCGTGCCGTTCCCAGCATCCCGCTCGCACCGCCACTGCGTTCACGCGGCGCGGAGGTGATGATGGTGTGGTTATTCGGTGACTGGAACAGGCCAAAACCCGCACCGCATAAAATCATCGGCCAGATGATATTAAAATCAGAAGGCGTTGCAGGCAGTAGTACCAGCGAGAATAACCCGCTTGCCATGACGGCCATACCCAGCGCACCTAAAAGACCCGCATGAACGCGTTCAATCAGATAACCCGCCAGCGGTGCCATGACCATGGTCGCGAGTGGCCATGGGGTGAGTAGTAGTCCTGTTTCGACTTCGCTACGACCCAGTACGGTTTGCAAAAAGAAGGGCAGGGAAACCATCGCCAACATTTGCGCGCTGAATGAACAGATTGACGTGCAAATCGAGAGCGAAAACAGCGGAATGCGCAGCAGGTCAACCGGTAATAACGGTACCGGTAGTGCGAGCTGGCGACGGATAAAGAAAAAACCTACCACGATGAGACCTACGAGCTCAGCACCAATTAACTTAAGCGATTGCCCTTGTGCAAAACCACTTAGTGCGGTGATTAGCAAACCGAACGTTAGCGCATTCATTACCGCGCTGGGCAGATCAAAACGTGGCTTATTGTTACGCGGTGTATTAGGTGGCAGGAAGCGCATGGCCAGCAGCAACGCGATAATCCCCAGTGGAACGTTAATCAGAAACAACCATTTCCACGAGGCAATCGAAAGGATCGCTGCCGCAATAGTCGGGCCTGCTGCTGAGGAAACCGCCACGATAAAGGAGTTGATCCCCATGCCTCGCCCAAGCTGGCGCTGCGGATAAATCAGGCGAATGAGTGCTGTATTCACGCTCATCAATGCCGCGCCGCCGAAACCCTGAGCCACGCGCGCCAGTGTGAGCATGTGCAGCGAATCGGAGAGGGCACAGAAGAGTGATGCGAGCAGAAATACCACCAGTCCGCACTTGTATATGCGTCGGTAGCCAAACATATCACCCAAAAATGAGAGAGACAGGAGTGATACGACAATCGCGATTTGGTAGGCGTTAACGACCCAGATTGAGCTGGCTGCGGAGGCCTGAAGATCGGTGGCAATCGTCGGCAGGGCAACGTTAGCAATTGCGCCGTCCAGTACTGCCATAGAGATGCCAATAACAATGGTTAAAATTGCACCATATCGCTGGGGCAATGGCAGGCCATCGGCCTGAATTTTTTCCATAGGAAGTCAATTTTGTCGGAAATTATGATGAGAATAATAATTTTAGCATTGATATTCAGGCGTTAGGTCGCAGATTTGTAACTAAGTGAGCAAAGACAGATTGCGGCGGTTGGTACGTGAAATTATAATAAAAACCGGTTCTGATTTTTATAAAACACTCGCAATGAGGTGGTAAATGGCTATCGCAGATCTGGATAAACAACCCGATTCTGTATCTTCTGTGCTGAAGGTTTTTGGCATCCTGCAGGCGCTGGGTGAAGAGCGCGAAATTGGTATTACCGAATTGTCACAACGCGTCATGATGTCGAAAAGCACCGTTTATCGCTTTTTGCAGACCATGAAAACGCTGGGTTATGTGGCACAAGAAGGCGAGTCTGAGAAATATTCCCTGACCCTGAAACTATTTGAGCTGGGCGCGCGTGCATTACAGAACGTTGATCTGATCCGTAGCGCTGACATCCAGATGCGTGAACTTTCGCGTCTGACCAAAGAAACAGTACATCTTGGTGCGCTGGATGAAGACAGCATTGTCTACATCCATAAAATTGACTCGATGTACAATTTGCGCATGTATTCCCGCGTAGGTCGTCGTAATCCGCTGTACAGTACGGCTATTGGTAAAGTACTGCTGGCATGGCGTGACCGCGATGAAGTGAAACAAATTCTGGATGGTATTGAGTACAAACGCAGTACAGATCGTACAATCACGAACACCGATGAATTACTGGTATTGCTGGACAAAGTCCGTGAGCAGGGCTATGGCGAAGACAACGAAGAGCAGGAAGAAGGACTGCGCTGCATCGGTGTACCGGTATTTGATCGTTTCGGCGTGGTTATTGCGGGTCTGAGTATCTCATTCCCGACGCTGCGTTTTTCTGAAGAACGTTTGCACGAATATGTCGAAATGCTGCACACCGCAGCGCGTAAGATTTCAGAGCAAATGGGTTACAACGATTACCCGTTCTGATTTTAACGCGTTGCGAAACGCAAAAAACCCGATACAGCGTATCGGGTTTTTTTACGACCTGCCGTCGTAGCCGGAGCAAATAACGTACTGACTTTTTGCTGCTATATTAACCGTTATCGATAACTACGGTGCTTTTCCTCAACAGGGGACAATCTGACAGGCCAATGATGCCGCTGTTGGTATGGACGTATTGCGCGGTACTGGTTCCGCGGGCGGTCAGATATTGACATTGCAGGCCCAGACCTGCTGCAGTCTCCTTACTTCCTATCAAAACGCCGTAGCCACTCAGTAATAAACCGATCCAAACCAGAGCGAGCAACACAATAGCGCGGATAATCAGACGCATTACAACCTCTTATCTTTTCTCGTTATTATTAGATTAGCCTGTACACGGGATGAAACAAGTGAATCATTCCTAAAAACATTTAATGCCGTTACAGTTAACTTAGGGTTTAGGTAACTCATGATAATTTATCAACATAAGCTGTAGGTTTGGAGAGTGGAGTTGGAGTGAAAAAAATTCGATGGGTGGTCCTGATAGTTGTCGTGCTGGTATGCATGCTGATGTGGGCGCAGGTGTTCAACATCATGTGCGATCAGGACGTACAATTTTTCAGCGGAATTTGCGCCATCAATAAATTTATTCCCTGGTAAGCGCATTTCAGTAACAGTTGATTACCTTCTTGTGCGGCAATGGTAAACTACGCTGTCTACATTGAGGTGGTGAAATGAACGAAGTTTTGAATTCTGGCGCGTTGAGTTTTGCGTCTTTAGCGGTATCGGTGGTGGTTCTGGTAATCGGGCTTGTATTGTGGTTTTTCATCAATCGGGCAAGTTCGCGTACTAACGAGCAGATTGAACTGCTTGAGGCGTTGTTGGATCAGCAAAAACGACAGAACGCATTGCTCCGTCGTCTTTGTGAAGCTAACGAACCGGAAAAAGCAGAAGAGCCTGCTGCGGTGCAAACTCAGGATGAAGATGATGACATCATTCGCCTGGTAGCCGAACGGTAGTAAACAGAAAGACAGGGTGAGAGTCTGTAGATGCTATTCTCAGATGCTTCATCCTGTCGTCAACGATATCAGATTATTTTCTTCTGCAACAATCCAGCAATTACTGCGCTGGCACACGTGGAACCTGCGCTTTTCCAGATGCTCTGACCAATTAATATCTTATCTCTGGTTCGACATAAATATAATTATCCATAGA
>NZ_JANEWM010000071.1:0-21268 GCF_028069825.1 Citrobacter sp. Igbk 14 | reverse complement strand
AGTACATTCATTGTACAATTAAAATAACTACATTAAATTATTAGCATTCCTTACGTAATTACTGTTCACCGCAGAAAATTTAGCCCTGGCTCAAGCGTGGGTCCACGATACGATTCCCTGCAACCTCCGAGTGACCTGTTTTTTTCAACACAAAGATTGATCTTATCCAGAGCCAACGGACTCACGCTTCATGATAAAAAGAAGATATTCTTCATTAAGAGAGCATCTTTTAGTCAGAGCGAGCTATGCAAACAGAGCAGTCGTCACAAAGAACGGTTACACGGTTATGTATACAATGCGGGCTTTTTTTACTGCAACATGGCGCAGAAAGTGCGTTAGTCGATGAACTTTCCACCCGCCTGGGTCTGGCGCTTGGGATGGACAGTGTAGAAAGTGCCATATCATCGAATGCCATCGTGCTGACGACGATCAAAGACGGACAATGCCTGACATCGACCCGAAAAAATCAGGATCGTGGCATCAATATGCACGTCGTGACGGAAGTGCAACACATCGTTATTTTGGCAGAACATAATCTGCTGGATGAAAAAGGGGTAGAGAAACGGTTTAACCAAATCAAACCGCTGCGCTATCCCAGATGGCTGGTTGCGTTCATGGTCGGATTGTCCTGTGCCTGCTTTTGTAAGCTCAATAACGGCGGCTGGGATGGCGCGATGATCACCTTCTTCGCCAGCATGATTGCCATGTACATTCGCCAGATCCTGGCTTCCCGGCATTTGCATCCACAAATCAACTTTTGTATCACCGCTTTTGTGGCAACCACCATATCCGGGCTACTGCTTACGCTACCGACGTTTAATCACACGCCAACTGTAGCCATGGCCGCCAGCGTGCTGTTACTGGTTCCCGGTTTTCCGTTGATCAATTCGGTTGCGGATATGTTTAAAGGACACATTAACACCGGCCTCGCTCGCTGGGCGATTGCCAGTCTGCTTACGCTGGCAACCTGTATTGGCGTGGTGATGTCTATGACCTTATGGGGGCTTCGCGGATGGGCGTGATCGATTTTATTTTGGCACTCATACAGGACATGATCCTTTCTGCCATCCCGGCAGTAGGATTTGCCATGGTCTTTAATGTTCCACATCGGGCGCTTCCCTGGTGTGCGTTGTTGGGTGCCCTGGGACACGGTTCCCGAATGGTTATGATGACCGCTGGATTCAACATCGAATGGTCCACCTTTATGGCCTCGTTGCTGGTAGGCTGCATTGGGATCCAGTGGTCACGATGGTATCTGGCACATCCGAAAGTCTTCACCGTTGCGGCAGTGATCCCTATGTTTCCAGGGATCTCCGCCTACACCGCCATGATATCCGCCGTAAAGATCGGTCATTTCGGCTATAGCGAAGCGCTGATGATCACCCTGCTGACCAACTTCCTGAAAGCATCATCGATTGTAGGCGCACTCTCAATTGGGCTTTCCGTGCCAGGATTATGGCTGTATCGCAAACGTCCGCGCGTGTAACGAGTGAACCTGTTTACCCCTTTGCAGATGGGGGAACCTTCCCTCATCTGCTGCTCTCCTCTTTCTCTGTGTTACTATAAAAGCAGTCCCTTCTCGGTTGTTGTTCAGTATTGAGAAACATTATGTCCTGCAAAATTTTGACTCCGGACGTCATCAGTATTGACGCCTTATTACACGATCACAACGCGGTGCTGGCGAAGTCGGCGGCTGGCGCTGTGGCTGTTTTTGCCAATAATGCGCCTGCTTTTTACGCCGTAACCCCAGCACGACTGGCAGAGTTACTGGCGCTTGAAGAGAAGCTGTCACGCCCGGGAAGCGATGTAACCTTAGATGCCCAATTCTATGAAGAGCCGCAAGCGGTACCGGTTGCCGTGCCAATGGGTAAATTTGCGATGTACGCTGACTGGCAGCCAGATGCTGACTTCCAGCGTCAGGCGGCGTTATGGGGAGTGGCGCTAAGAGAGCCCGTCACCGCAGAAGAACTGGCTTCATTTGTTGCCTACTGGCAAGCCGAAGGCAAAGTCTTTCACCATATCCAGTGGCAGCAAAAACTGGCACGCAGCATACAAATAGGCCGGGCCAGCAATGGCGGGATGCCCAAGCGCGATGTTAACAGTGTCAGCGAACCTGACAGCCATATTCCACCAGGTTTTAGGGGATAACGATGAAAAACGTTGGCGACCTGATGAAACGTTTGCAAAAAATGATGCCACCCAATGTTGAGCCGGCCTTCAAAACAGGCGAGGAGCTGCTGGCGTGGCAAAAGGAGCAAGGTGAAATTCGTGCCGCTGCATTGGCGCGTGAGAATCGGGCCATGAAAATGCAAAGGACCTTCAACCGTTCCGGTATCCGCCCACTACACCAGAACTGCTCGTTCGAGAACTATCGTGTCGAGTGCGAAGGTCAGATGAACGCCCTAAGCAAAGCCCGCCAATACGTTGAAGAATTTGACGGCAACATCGCCAGTTTTATCTTCTCCGGCAAACCTGGTACGGGTAAAAACCATCTTGCCGCTGCCATCTGCAACGAACTGCTGCTACGCGGCAAGTCGGTACTGATTATTACCGTGGCCGATATCATGTCGGCGATGAAAGAGACATTCAGCAATCGTGAGACCAGTGAAGAGCAACTGCTCAACGATCTCAGCAATGTGGATCTCCTGGTGATCGACGAGATCGGCATGCAGACAGAATCCCGCTACGAGAAAGTGATCATCAACCAGATTGTCGATCGCCGTTCGTCGTCTAAACGTCCAACCGGCATGTTAACAAACAGCAATATGGATGAAATGAACAAACTGCTCGGCGAACGGGTGATGGATCGTATGCGTCTGGGCAACAGCCTGTGGGTGATCTTTAACTGGGAAAGCTACCGGAGTCGGGTCACCGGCAAAGAGTATTAGCGTATTGGGAACACTCCTAAGACAGCCAGCGCTATACTGCGCTGAAAATGCATAACACGAGTTACACATAATGATGAAAACTACCAAACGTCTGCTGTGCTGCGCGGTTGCCGCCAGCACACTCATCTCCACCAGCGTTTTTGCCGCATCCTGGCAAGATTCGCTCTCTAGTGCGGCCAGCGAACTGAGCAAACAAAGTTCCACCTCGCAGGGCAGTTCCTCGATTTCTTCCCTGACCAGCCTGTTAAATGGCAGCAATCAGTCTCTGACGTCCAGCAGCATGAATAACGCAGCAGGGATTCTGGAATACTGTGCAAAACAGAAACTGGCTTCGGTCACTGACGCGCAAAACGTCAAAAACCAGGTGCTGGATAAACTGGGTCTGAGCACGGCTGAACAGAAAAAAGATACCAACTATCTGGATGGTATTCAGGGAATGCTCAATACCAAAGATGGTCAGCAGCTTAACCTGAGCAACATTGGCAGCACACCGCTGGCCGAGAAGGTCAAAACCAAGGCCTGCGATCTGGTATTAAAACAGGGTATGAACTTCATTTCCTGATGCAACAAATGCCGCGCCCCGGCCATTTCACCACCGGCGCGGCATCAATCAATTCCACGAAAATATTTTCATACCAAATGAGTAGTGATTGCCCGCAAAAACCCGCGTATCTAAACCAATTCTGAATAACAACCTCATTTAATGTCACTACAATTGCAGCAATATAACAACGCTATTACATTGTACTCTCAAAAAATGATTAGCCTGCCAGGCAATTGCCTGGTATTACTGAGGATAGACCGTTGTCAGAATTGCTCTCCATCACTCTGTTTCTCGCTTCGGTACTGATTTATGCCTGGAAAGCGGGTCGCAACACCTGGTGGTTCGCCGCCACGTTAACGGTGCTGGGGATCTTTATTGTCTTAAACATCACGCTGTATGCCAGTGACTATTTCACAGGCGACGGTATCAACGATGCGGTCCTGTATACCCTGACCAACAGCCTGACTGGCGCGGGTATCGGAAAATATATCCTGCCGGGCGTTGGGATCGCCCTGGCGCTGACCACCGTTTTTGTCACGCTGGGCTGGATACTGCGCCGCCGTCGCCATCATCCGCATCATGTCGGTTACAGTCTGCTGGCCCTGCTGCTGGCGCTGGCTTCCGTTGATGCCAGCCCGGCTTTCCACCAAATAACTGAACTGGTCAAATCCCAGTCACGCGATGGCGATCCCGATTTTGCGACCTATTACAAAGAGCCATCAAAAACGATCCCCAATCCGAAGCTGAATCTGGTTTATATCTACGGCGAAAGTCTGGAGCGTACTTATTTTAACAACGATGCCTTCCCGGACCTGACCCCGGAACTCGGCACGTTGAAAAACGAAGGTCTGGATTTCAGCAACACCATGCAACTGCCGGGTACGGATTACACCATCGCCGGCATGGTCGCCTCACAGTGTGGCATTCCGCTGTTTGCGCCATTTGAAGGCAACGCCTCAGCATCGGTTTCCAGCTTCTTCCCCAACAACATCTGTCTGGGCGATATCCTGAAGAACTCCGGTTATCAGAACTATTTTGTGCAGGGTGCAAACCTGCGCTTTGCCGGGAAAGATGTATTCCTGAAATCTCACGGATTTGATTATCTGTACGGCGCTGAAGAGTTAAAGGGCGTCGTTGCAGACCCCGCTTATCGTAACGACTGGGGCTTTTATGATGATACCGTACTGGATGAAGCGTGGAAAAAATTCGAAGATCTGTCACGCTCAGGGCAGCGTTTTTCACTGTTTACCCTGACCGTCGATACTCATCATCCGGACGGTTTCATCTCACGCAGCTGTAACCGTAAGCGTTATGATATTGACGGTAAAACCAACCAGTCCTTCAGTGCGGTCAGTTGCAGCCAGGAAAATATCGCCGAGTTTATTAATAAAATTAAAGCCTCACCGTGGTTTAAAGATACCGTGATCGTCGTCTCTTCCGATCATCTGGCAATGAACAACACCGCATGGAAGTATCTCAACAAGCAGGATCGTAACAACCTGTTCTTCGTGCTACGCGGCGATCAACCCCAACAGGAGACGCTGGCGGTGAAGCGTAATACCATGGATAACGGTGCCACCGTACTGGATATTCTGGGCGGCGACAATTTTATCGGTCTTGGACGCAGCAGCTTGTCCAGCGAATCCGTATCGGAAGTGTTCCTGAACATCAAAGAGAAAATGCTGGCGTGGAAGCCCAACATCATCCGTTTATGGAATTTCCCGAAAGAGATGAAAACATTCACCATCGATCGGGACAAAGAGATGATCTCTTTCTCAGGGAGTCATTTCCGCCTGCCGCTGCTGCTCCGAGTATCGGATCAGCGCGTCGAACCACTGCCGGAAAGTGAATATTCAGCCCCACTGCGCTTCCAGCTGGCTGATTTCGCCCCGCGCGACAACTTTGTCTGGATAGACCGCTGTTACAAAATGGCGCAGCTGTGGGCACCGGAACTGGCACTCTCCACCGACTGGTGCGTATCACAGGGGCAACTGGGCGGGCAGCAGATCGTACAGCATGTCGATAAAGCCAACTGGAAAGGGAAGACGACATTTAAAGACACGGTCATCGACATCGAACGCTATAAAGGTAACGTCGATACACTAAAAATTGTCGATAACGATATTCGCTACAAAGCTGACAGCTTCATTTTCAACGTAGCGGGCGCGCCGGAAGAGGTGAAACAGTTTAGCGGAATTTCACGCCCTGAATCCTGGGGGCGCTGGTCTAACGCACAGCTGAGCGAAGAGGTGAAAATCGAATACAAGGCTCCGTTGCCGAAGAAATTCGATCTGGTTATCACCGCGAAAGCCTTTGGTGACAACGCTAACCGCCCTATTCCCGTACGCGTCGGCAACCAGGAACAAACGCTGGTATTAAGTCAGGATGTCAGCACAACCATATTGCACTTTGATAACCCGACATCCGCCGACACGCTGGTGATTGTCCCACCCGATCCCGTCGCTACCAACGAGGGCAACATTCTGGGTCACTCGCCGCGTAAGCTGGGGATCGGGATGGTTGAAATCAAAGTGGTTGCTCAGGGCTCGTGACATGAAGTGCTGATCGTGCTTCGCTTATCGGCCTACCGCTAACCACCGTTATTGTCTGAAAAAAAACAGCGCCCAACACCGCACCGGGCGCTGCATGGCAACCTTATTCCAGAGTGTTTACTGCCTGACGCATCCCTTGCACCAGAATACTTTCCATATTTGCCGTCACCTGTGCAGCTAACCCTGGCAGCAATGTAAGATCTTCCCCCCAGTGAGCCGCATCGCCGAGCACAGTGTCCACCAGTTCACGCAGCGTCAGATCGTTGCCGACTCGCGGCCACAGACTGGCATACAGGCTTATCCACTGCTCATCATCCTGTAGTGGGTAGCGTTCGCCCGCGCGTTCCCCGCGATAAAATGCCAACAATGCAGCAAGTGCAAACGTTAACCGTACAGGCCAGCGCCCATTCTGCTGACCAGCCAGCAGTTGTGGTAAAATACGGGTACGGAATTTTGTCATGCCATTCAGCGCGATGGAAAGCAGTTGATGGCGAATATAGGGGTTCTGAAAACGCCCACTCACGGCGCTGGCAAACTCACGCAGTTCATCAGCCGGAAGATCCAGAACCGGGATAATTTCCTCGCCAATTGCCTGCTCAACAAAGCGACGCACGTCAGCATCCTGCATTGCCTCCCCCACGGTATCCAGCCCACACAACCAGGCGACTGGCACCAGCGCCGTATGTGCACCGTTTAGAATGGCAACCTTACGCTCTTTATACGGCTTGATATCGCTCACCACGCGGATGTTCAGCGGGCACTGCGCCAGTTTCAGCTCCCCGGCCAACCACTCTGGCCCCTGAATAACAAACAGGTAAAAATGTTCAGCGGTATCGAGAAAGGCATCGTGATAGCCCAGCGTCTCTTCCAGCGTAGCAGCCTCCTCTCGTGGGTAGCCGGTAACAATGCGGTCCACCAGCGTGGAGCAGAAGGTATTCGCTGTTTCCACCCAATCGGCAAACGCCGGAGGAAGCTGCCAGGCCTGCGCATATTGCAACACCAGGGCTTTAAGCGCTTCACCGTTATAGTCGATAAGCTCACAAGGAATAATTACCCAACCTTTATCCACCGCACCAGCAAAGTGGTTAAAACGCTCCAGCAGCAGACGCGTCAGTTTGGCTGGAAAGCTGATCGGTGGCACATCATCAACCTTGTCGGCTGCGTGATAGCTAATCCCGGCTTCGGTGGTATTTGAAAACACAAAGCGAATATCCGCATTGTGCGCCAGCGCCAGATACGCGGCAAAGTCCTGATACGGATTGATCTCGTTATTGACCGAGCGGATCAGTCGCGCTTCGCTCACTGCATCACCCTGTTCGTTCAGGCCACGAATAAGCGTGGTATACAGCCCATCCTGAGTGTTCAACGACGGTGGAAAATCGGTATTGATCGGGCGAACAAGAGTGACACCCGCCTGCAGATCCGTTTTCTCGTTCAGGATATCCAGTTGCCAGTCAACAAACGCACGCAGGAAGTTTCCTTCGCCAAACTGGATCACGCGTGTTGGATAGCAGCGCCCTGGAAAGTCACGTCGATTCAATGTTTTCATCACACTCTCCCTATCAGAACGTAATCACGCCTTTAATCAGCTCACGGTTGTTGATCACATCCCGTTCATAGATCTCTGCCAACGTATCAAACGCATAGCGGTGCGTGAGCATCATGTCAGCCGTCAGTTTGCCTTCCGACATCAGACGCCCCACTTTGGCGAAATCTTCCGGTGTGGCGTTACGGCTGCCCATCATGGTGGTTTCTTTCTTGTGAAACTCGGGATCGGAGAACTGTAAATCACCTTTGAACAGCCCGACAAAAACGATGCTGCCGCCGTGGCGAATCAAATTCACCGTGTTGTTCATCGCGTGCTGATTCCCCGTAGCATCAATGACTTTTTGCGCCAGCGAACCGCCAAACTGTGTGCGTAACTGCGCATCAAAATCTGCAGCGGACGGATCGATAACCGGAAGCCCTAATCGGGAAACAACATGCTCTCTGCGTGCTGGGCTGGTATCCGCAACAACCACCTGCGCACCATCTGCTTTGGCGATCGCCGCGGCACCGAGACCAATCGGACCTGCACCGACAACAAGAACATGTTCGCCAGGTACCACCGCCGCCCGACGCACCGCATGGGCGCTAATGGCATAAGGTTCGATCAATGCCGCGGCATGCGGATCAATCCCCTGTGCATCCAGTAGATTCGTTACCGGAACGGATAAGTACTCGCTAAAGCCACCATCCTGGTGCACACCAATCACCGAAATCTTCTCGCAGCAGTTGGTACGCCCGCTCTGGCACGCCGGACACTGCTGGCACGCGACGTAAGGAATAACAGCTACCTGCTGACCATTTTTCAGATCTTGTATATTTTTCCCCAGCCCGACAATTTCCCCACATATTTCATGGCCTAACACACGTGGATAGCTGAAAAAAGGTTGGTTCCCGCCCCAGGCATGAATATCCGTTCCGCAAATCCCTACGGATTTAATTTTAATTAATGCTTCACCCTCACCCGGAATAGGTATTTCGCGTTCTTTCCAGACTAATTTTTTAGGTTCCTGGCAAATCAACGTATTCATCGTAGACATGACTCTGCTCTCCTGTTTTTTTTGTTGCCTCAGATATCAACGAAAATAAAAACACCGGAGAAAGCGGAAACATAATCTGTGAATCTCAACGCATAAAAATGTTTTAAATCGGGTTTTAATAGGCAAAAAGGAGAAGCCATGAGCCGTTCGCAGAACTTACGCCACAATGTGATTAACCAAATAATTGATGATATGGCGCGTGGTCATATCCCTTCCCCTTTGCCTTCGCAAAGCGCACTGGCAGAAATGTACAACATCAGCCGGACCACCGTGCGCCACATGCTGAGCCATTTAGGTGAATGCGGCGTACTGACGCAAGTCGGTAGCCACTACGTGATCGTACGTAAACCGAACCATGATGACGGTTTTTCGTGTACTACAGCGTCAATGACCGAGCAAAACCGGATTTTTGAGCAGGCGTTTTTCACCATGATTAACCAGCGCCAACTGCGTGCGGGTGAAAGCTTCTCTGAACTGCAACTGGCCAGAGCCGCAGGCGTCAGTCCGGTCGTTGTACGGGAATATCTTTTAAAATTCGAGCGTTACAATCTGATTAAAAATGAAAAGCGCGGTCAGTGGAGCATGAAGCAGTTCGATCAGGCCTACGCCGAGCAGTTGTTCGAACTACGAGAAATGCTGGAGACTCACTCTCTGCAACATTTCCTCAACCTGCCTGACGATGATCCTCGCTGGCTGCAGGCCAAAACGCTGCTGGAGCGCCACCGGATACTGCGTGACAGCATCGGCAGTAGCTTTCGCATGTTCTCGCAACTGGACCGGGAATTCCATGCCCTACTGCTTTCCGCAGCCGATAATATATTTTTTAATCAGTCACTTGAGATTATTTCTGTGATTTTCCACTTCCACTATCAGTGGGATGAAAGCGACCTCAAGCAACGCAATATCATTGCCATCGATGAACATATGACCATCCTCAGCGCGCTGATTTGCCGCAGTGACCTGGATGCTACCCTGGCGCTTTGTAACCATTTGAATTCAGCCAAACAATCGATGATTCGCTCCATCAACCAACGTTGCCATAATGCTTATTAAGAACAGATTAAAAACAGCAAACCATTACCGGGAGCACGGTTTTATAAAAATAAAAACGCCAGAAAAATACCTCTTGCCTATGCTCACGCTAAGTCGACTGCATTAAAAAACTTTCGTGAGCGGTGATGAAAAAATTGATTTATCACCGGTACTTTTTCAATACAGCACAGCCAATCACTGTGTAAAAATAAATTATTGAGGTTCAGGAGTCCGGCGTGGAAAAAAATAATATTACCCTCGACCCGAGTTCTTCGTTTGGCACCTCGTCATCTGCGGATATTAATGTTCCGCCAGAAGGCATGGTGCAACGCAGTAGTCGAATAAAGCGCATTCAGACCACAGCAATGATTTTATTATTTTTTGCTGCGGTGATTAATTACCTCGACCGCAGTTCACTGTCGGTAGCAAACTTAACTATTCGCGAAGAACTGGGACTCAGCGCCACACAAATCGGCGTGCTGCTGTCGGTCTTTTCTCTCGCATATGGTATTGCGCAACTTCCCTGCGGCCCGCTGCTGGATCGTAAAGGTCCGCGCATCATGCTGGGACTGGGGATGTTCTTCTGGTCGCTGTTCCAGGCGATGTCTGGCATGGTGCACAGCTTCACCCAGTTTGTGTTGGTACGTATTGGGATGGGGATTGGTGAAGCACCAATGAACCCATGTGGCGTAAAGGTCATCAACGACTGGTTTAACATCAAAGAACGCGGTCGTCCGATGGGGTTATTCAACGCCGCTTCAACGATCGGGGTGGCCATTAGTCCGCCTATTCTGGCTGCCATGATGCTGGTCATGGGCTGGCGCTGGATGTTCATCACCATCGGTGTGCTGGGTATTTTCCTCGCTATCGGCTGGTACATGCTGTACCGCAACCGCGAACAGATTGAACTGAGCGCCACCGAGCAGGCGTACCTGAACGCCGGCAGTGTCAACGCGCGTCGCGATCCTTTGAGCTTTGCCGAATGGCGCAGCCTGTTCCGCAACCGCACCATGTGGGGCATGATGCTGGGCTTTAGCGGTATCAACTACACGGCATGGTTATATCTGGCCTGGCTGCCTGGTTATCTGCAAACGTCCTACAACCTGGATTTAAAAAGCACCGGATTAATGGCGGCGATCCCGTTCCTGTTTGGCGCAGCCGGGATGTTGATCAACGGTTTTGTCACCGACTGGCTGGTGAAAGGCGGTATGGCGCCGATTAAGAGCCGTAAGATTTGTATTATCGCCGGGATGTTCTGCTCCGCTGCCTTCACGTTTGTCGTGCCACAGGCAACAACATCAATGGCTGCGGTACTCCTGATCGGTATGGCGCTGTTCTGCATTCACTTCGCCGGCACTTCCTGCTGGGGGTTGATCCACGTCGCTGTCGCTTCACGCATGACCGCCTCTGTGGGCAGTATCCAGAACTTTGCCAGCTTTATCTGCGCGTCCTTCGCGCCGATCGTTACCGGCTTTATTGTGGATACCACCAACTCTTTCCGCCTGGCGCTGATCATCTGCGGTTGCGTCACCATGGTAGGCGCGCTCGCCTATATCTTCCTGGTTCGTCAGCCAATCAGCGACCCACGTCAGGAGTGATGCTCTGTAAGGGGCCGGTAATCGTACATTACCGGACCTGCGCCAAAGCCCGCTATACTGCCTCCATGAAAATCACTTTCCGCCCCACAACCCAGGTCGATACCCCAATCCTGCCGGACATAGAACACTCCGCAGGACAGCGCTTCCTGCGCATTCCTTCACTGGCATGGCTCGCCGATGGTCACACCGTTACGCTCTCCCAACATCAGCACTATGTTGACAACGAGATGAGCTGGCTGGCACTGGCAGACAACTCTCCCGTTGGCTTTTTGCTGGCAGAACCGATTGCATCATCGCTGTTTATTGCTGAAGTTTCTCTGCATCTGGGCTGGCAGGGGAAAGGGATTGGTCGGGGGTTGATTCGCTACGTCGCTGAACAGGCGCGGGAAAAAGGGTATGCATCACTCACACTGACCACCTTTCGCGATGTGCCATGGAACGCGCCCTTCTACGCCGGTCTGGGGTTTGAGATGCTGACAGATGAGGCGCTTTCTACACCACTGCGCCAGAAAAGAGAAGAAGAAGCAGCGCACGGCCTGGCGTTTGAATCACGCTGCGCCATGCGCCTGATATTGCGCTAATTGCCCGATGGCAGCTACGCCTTATCGGGCCTACGTAACCTTTCCCCGTAGGCCCGATAAGCGACAGCACCATCCGGCAACTACGTAACCTTTCCCCCGTAGGCCGGATAAGCGCCAGCACCATCCGGCAACTACGTAACCTTTCCCCATAGGCCGGATAAGCGCCAGCATCATCCGGCAACTACGTAACCTTTCCCCGTAGGCCGGATAAGCGCCAGCGCCATCCGGCATCACAAGGCTTAGAACGTTTCCCAGTTATCACCGGCATCCGCTACCGCGGCTTTGCGTGGCTGTACGGTTGCTGGCGCGGGTTTTGCGGTCGCAACATCACGAGCACGCTGTTGATCATGCTGAATACGGAACACCGCAACGGCCTGAGTCAGACGGCTGGCCTGTTCTTCCAATGCGGCAGCGGCAGCAGCGGATTCTTCCACCAGCGAGGCGTTCTGCTGCGTCACGCGATCCATCTCAGCAACGGCCAGGCCCACCTGGTCGATACCGCGGCTCTGTTCATCAGAAGCCGAAGCGATTTCACCCATGATATCGGTCACACGGGTCACCGCATTAACGATCTCATCCATGGTTTCACCGGCGCTTTCTACCAGCGTTGAACCCACATCGACACGACTTACTGAATCTTCAATCAGGCTTTTGATTTCGCGGGCAGCCTGCGCACTGCGCTGGGCCAGGTTACGGACTTCACCCGCCACCACCGCAAACCCACGCCCCTGCTCACCTGCGCGCGCAGCTTCTACTGCGGCGTTCAACGCCAGGATGTTGGTCTGGAAAGCAATGCCGTCGATCACGCTGATAATGTCGGCAATTTTCTGCGAACTGGAAGCGATATCACGCATGGTTTGCACCACGTTATCCACCACTTTTCCGCCTTTCTGCGCCGTTTCTGAGGCACTCAGCGCAAGATGGCTTGCCTGACGGGCGTTTTCGGCGTTCTGCTTCACGGTGGCCGTCAGCTGTTCCATGCTGGCCGCGGTTTCTTCCAGAGAAGCGGCCTGTTGCTCAGTACGTGAAGAGAGATCGTTGTTACCCATCGCAATCTCGCTGGCACCGCTATAGATAGCGTTAGCGCCATTACGCACATCACCCACGGTGTTCATCAGCTCACCCTGCATATGACGCAGGCTTTCTGCCAGTTGCCCAATCTCGTTGGACCCTTCCACATCAATACGCTTTACCAGATCGCCGCTGGCGATATGGCGAATGCTGTCAATCAGACGGTTCATCGGAGAAATAAGAGAAAGTTTAATACCGAACCAGACCGCGACAATCGCCGCCAGCACGGTAATCAGCACGCACGCCAGTACCCACATCGCCTGGCTGTAAGAGCTGTTGTTATCTTCAACCGCGATGTCATACAGACGGTCATTCTGCTGCATGTAATTGACATATTGCTTCTCAAAACCATCCTGATAGCTTTGCGTCGGTTGATCAAAGAATGCGTTGATCTTCCCTTCACCCAACAGTTGGATCAGCTCCGCCAGCGCACCATGGTAGATGTCATAGGTGCGGTTGATCTCCTGGAAAGCGGCTTCACTTTGACGCGGGTCACGCGGGAGAGACTCATAGACCGCCCAGTTTTTTTCCGTCAGTTTCAGCGCCGTGCTCGCTACCTGCATCAGTTCAGCAACGGTCGCACCGCTGCCGATATTGCTCTGATCCATCATGTAGCGAATACCCGCCCGGTTAAGGGTGTTTCGCGTTTGCAGCAGTTCAACCCAGGTGGCATTCAGCGCAGACTGCTGCTGGCGAATGGTTTGCAGAACGGTAAAGTTCTCTTTGTCATTCTTAAGTGAGTTAAAGAACAACCCGCCCGAGGCCAGTTGTAAAACGCCAAATAGCGCCAATACCAGCAGTAAGCTGGTAACAATCTTCATTCGTTTTAACATGTTTTCTCTTTCCGCTAGACAGATGTCAGAATTTTCGGCCTGGAAAGGGAAAACTTTATGGAATTCGTGCTAACTGAATCGATCTCAGCATCGACGATTCGTCGATGTCCGCAGTCAACCCAGGATCTAAAGGCGTTTATCAGTGATCTCAATCACATAATTATCCCCACTCACCGGCACCAGGAACCGCTCACTGACACTTGGGACCGCTTAAGCTGACATACAACCACTCACTTATTTACCTTACTTTACGCGCGTAACTCTCTGGCAAGATCCTCCCAACATAGCAGTCAACTTATCTCCTCAAACACACAATCAACCCCCCAGCGGCCTCGGCCAATTATTAGGTTTTACTATGGATACGAAAAAGATATTCAAGCACATACCCTGGGTAATTCTCGGAATCATCGGTGCATTCTGCCTCTCGGTAGTGGCATTACGTCGGGGTGAACACATCAGCGCCCTGTGGATCGTGGTCGCCTCTGTTTCCGTTTATCTGGTGGCCTATCGTTACTACAGTCTCTACATCGCTCAAAAGGTGATGAAACTTGACCCGACGCGTGCCACGCCGGCGGTCATCAACAATGATGGTCTGAACTACGTACCAACCAACCGTAACGTGTTGTTCGGTCACCACTTTGCTGCTATCGCAGGTGCAGGTCCGCTGGTTGGGCCGGTACTGGCCGCGCAGATGGGCTACCTGCCCGGTACGCTGTGGCTGCTGGCCGGCGTGGTACTGGCTGGTGCGGTGCAGGACTTCATGGTGCTGTTTATCTCTTCACGCCGTAACGGCGCCTCTCTGGGTGAGATGATCAAAGAAGAGATGGGCCCGGTACCGGGAACCATTGCGCTGTTCGGCTGCTTCTTAATCATGATCATCATCCTCGCGGTACTGGCGTTGATCGTGGTAAAAGCGCTGGCAGAAAGCCCGTGGGGTGTGTTCACCGTCTGCTCAACCGTACCTATCGCGCTATTTATGGGGATCTACATGCGATTCCTGCGCCCAGGACGTGTGGGTGAAGTATCGGTGATTGGTATTGTGCTGCTGGTTGCTTCTATCTACTTCGGCGGTGTGATTGCACACGACCCGTACTGGGGCCCGGCGCTGACCTTTAAAGACACCACCATTACCTTCACCCTGATCGGTTACGCGTTTATCTCCGCGCTGCTGCCGGTATGGCTGATCCTCGCGCCGCGCGACTATCTGGCGACCTTCCTGAAAATTGGCGTTATCGTCGGTCTGGCTGTGGGGATTGTTATCCTCAACCCGGAACTGAAAATGCCGGCAATGACCCAGTATGTTGATGGTACGGGTCCGCTGTGGAAAGGTGCGCTGTTCCCGTTCCTGTTCATCACCATCGCGTGTGGTGCGGTATCTGGCTTCCACGCGCTGATTGCTTCCGGTACCACACCGAAACTGCTGGCCTGTGAAACTGACGCGCGCTTTATCGGTTACGGCGCGATGCTGATGGAATCCTTCGTCGCAATTATGGCGCTGGTTGCGGCTTCCATCATCGAACCGGGCCTGTACTTCGCAATGAACACCCCACCTGCGGGCCTTGGCATCACCATGCCGAACCTGCATGAAATGGGGGGTGAAAATGCACCACTGATTATGGCGCAACTGAAAGACGTTACCGCACATGCGGCGGCAACCGTCAGTTCCTGGGGCTTCGTGATTTCGCCTGAGCAGATCCTGCAAACCGCGAAAGACATCGGTGAACCGTCCGTTCTGAACCGCGCAGGTGGCGCACCAACGCTGGCTGTCGGTATTGCTCACGTGTTCCACAAAGTCCTGCCAATGGCTGACATGGGCTTCTGGTACCACTTCGGTATTCTGTTCGAAGCACTGTTCATCCTGACTGCACTGGATGCAGGTACCCGTTCTGGCCGCTTTATGCTGCAGGATTTACTGGGTAACTTCGTGCCGTTCCTGAAGAAAACTGACTCCCTGGTTGCCGGTGTCGTCGGCACTGCGGGCTGCGTAGGCCTGTGGGGCTACCTGCTGTATCAGGGCGTGGTTGACCCATTGGGCGGCGTTAAGAGCCTGTGGCCGCTGTTCGGTATCTCTAACCAAATGCTGGCGGCTGTGGCGCTGGTTCTGGGCACCGTGGTACTGGTTAAAATGCAGCGTACCAAATACATCTGGGTGACCGTGGTTCCGGCAGTATGGCTGCTGATCTGCACCACCTGGGCGCTGGGTCTGAAACTGTTCAGCACCAACCCGCAGATGGAAGGCTTCTTCTTCATGGCGAATCAGTACAAAGAGAAGATTGCCAACGGTGGCGAACTGACCGCACAGCAGATTGCCAACATGAACCATATCGTCATCAACAACTACACCAACGCAGGCCTGAGTATTCTGTTCCTGGTGGTGGTGTACAGCATCATTTTCTACGGGTTCCGTACCTGGCAGAAAGCCCGCACCATCAACGGTCGCTCTGATAAAGAAACACCGTATGTACCGGTGCCGGAAGGCGGCGTGAAGACCTCTTCACACCACTAAACTGAAGCCGGGTGGCGCAACGCTCCCGGCCTACAAAATGCACTTAACGTAGGCCGGATAAGGCGTAAGCCGCCATCCGGCTTTATTCATTAACAGGACGATAGAATGTTTGGTACTTTAGGTCAGGCAAAAAAGTATCTCGGTCAGGCGGCGAAGATGCTGATTGGCATTCCGGACTACGACAACTACGTCGAACACATGAAGACCAATCATCCCGATAAGCCGTACATGACCTACGAAGAATTCTTCCGCGAGCGCCAGGAAGCCCGCTACGGTAGCGGCGGAAGCAGTTGCTGTTAGAAGGAGAAGTGAATGACCCCGATTGCAGTTACCCTACTCACCGGTTTTCTTGGCGCGGGTAAAACCACCCTGCTGCGCCATATTCTCAACGAGCAGCACGGGTACAAGATTGCCGTGATCGAAAACGAATTCGGCGAAGTCTCGGTGGACGATCAATTGATTGGTGACCGCGCCACACAGATCAAAACCCTGACTAACGGCTGCATTTGCTGTACCCGCTCCAGTGAGCTGGAAGACGCGCTGTTAGACCTGCTCGACAACCTCGACAAAGGCGCGATCAATTTTGACCGTCTGGTTATTGAATGCACCGGCATGGCCGATCCCGGCCCGATTATTCAGACCTTTTTCTCCCATGAGGTGATCTGCGAACGTTACCTGCTGGACGGCGTGATTGCGCTGGTGGATGCAGTACATGCCGACGAGCAGATGAACCAGTTCACCATCGCCCAGTCGCAGGTCGGCTACGCCGACCGCATCCTGCTGACCAAAACCGACGTCGCAGGTGAAAGCGAGAAACTGCGTGAGCGCCTAGCGCGCATCAACGCCCGTGCGCCGGTGTACACCGTGACGCATGGCGATATCGACCTTTCGCTGCTGTTCGATACCAACGGTTTTATGCTGGAAGAGAACGTAGTCAACGCCAAACCGCGCTTCCACTTTATCGCCGACAAGCAAAACGATATATCCTCGATCGTCGTCGAACTGGACTATCCAGTGAACATCAGCGACGTGTCGCGAGTGATGGAAAACCTGCTGCTGGAATCCGCCGAGAAGCTGCTGCGCTACAAAGGCATGCTGTGGATTGACGGCGAACCGAATCGCCTGCTGTTCCAGGGCGTCCAGCGCCTGTACAGCGCCGACTGGGACCGCCCGTGGGGCGACGAACAGCCGCACAGCCAACTGGTGTTTATCGGTATTAATCTGCCGGAAGACGAGATCCGAGCCGCGTTTGCGGGATTGAAGAAGTAACCCCCTGCTGAATTGCCCGGTGGCGCTGCGCTTACCGGGCCTACAAGTTCCGCTTCCCGTAGGCCGGATAAGGCTCAGCCGCCATCCGGCATATCTCCCCAACCGTTTATCGCATTCTTGCAGAGCGAGAATGCTGTTTTTCCTCTCTCCAAAAAACATTCATTAAAATGATCTTTAGCGGTAAATGATCACTATAAATTATAAAAACTCGTTATAAATGATCAACTTACAAATTTCTGGTAAAAAGGAGACTATCTACCCGAAGAAAAAATAAGCCTCTTCACAGAGGCCAGGACAGTTTTTATGACATCAGGAAATTTCTCCCAGACGGCCGCTTTTCTTTGGTCGGTCGCAGACCTGCTGCGCGGCGATTTTAAACAATCGCAGTATGGCCGCATTATTCTCCCCTTCACCCTGCTGCGCCGACTGGAGTGCGTACTCGAAGACAGCAAAGAGGCGGTTCTGGCCCAGACCACAAAAGTTAAAGCAATGAACCTGCCGGAGGAGGCGCAGGAAAAACTGATCCTACGCGCCGCAGATGGTCTGACATTCTTTAACACCTCGCCGATGGATCTCAGCAAAATGGGGCAAAATGGCATCAAGGCCAACCTGGAGAAATACATTCAGTCCTTCTCCACCGATGCCCGTGAGATTTTCGAACACTTCAAGTTCAGCGAGTTTGTCGGCCAACTGGAAGAGGCCAACTTGCTGTATAAGGTGGTGCAAAAGTTTGCAACCGCAGAGTTAAGCCCGAAGGACATTTCGAACCATGATATGGGTCTGGTGTTTGAAGAGTTAATCCGCCGCTTTGCGGAAGGCTCTAACGAAACCGCCGGCGAGCACTTCACCCCGCGTGATATCGTGCGCCTGACCACTTCGCTGGTATTCATCGGCGACGACGACGCGCTCACCAAAGACGGTATTATTCGCACCATCTACGACCCAACGGCGGGCACTGGCGGCTTTCTCTCCTCCGGGATGGAATATCTGCACGAGCTGAACCCTAATGCGGTGATGCGCGCTTTTGGCCAGGAGCTAAACCCGGAGTCATACGCCATCTGTAAAGCAGACATGCTGATTAAAGGCCAGGATGTCAGCCGCATCAAACTCGGCAATACGCTTTCAAACGATCAGCTCCCCGCCGAGAAATTCGATTACATGCTCTCCAACCCACCGTTTGGCGTGGACTGGAAAAAGATCGAAGGCGAGATCAACAGCGAACACGCACAGAAAGGTTTTGACGGACGCTTTGGCCCCGGCCTGCCTCGCGTCTCCGATGGATCCTTACTGTTCCTGCTGCATTTGATCAGCAAAATGCGCGATGCCCACAGCGGCGGCGGGCGCATTGGTATCATCCTTAACGGCTCCCCGCTATTTACCGGCGGCGCAGGCAGCGGCGAAAGCGAGATCCGCCGTTACATCCTCGAAGCTGACCTGCTGGAAGGCATCATCGCCCTGCCAACCGATATGTTCTACAACACCGGTATCGCCACCTACGTGTGGATCCTCTCCAACAAAAAAGCGCCAGAGCGCAAAGACAAAGTCCAGCTCATTGATGGCAGCAACCTGTGCGGCAAAATGCGCAAATCGCTGGGTTCAAAGCGTAATCTGATGGGCGAAGACGATATCCGTCTCATCACCCAAACCTTTGGCGATTTTGAGGCAATAGAGACCACCACGCTGGAAGCGCTGGGGCTGGAGAAAGCGCCGGAGCAAAAATCCAGCCGTGGTCGCCAGTCTGCAACCGCGAAAAGCGAAGCACCGAAAACCTTCGCCAGCAAGCTCTTCCACAGCACCGATTTTGGCTATCGCCGCCTGACCATTGAGCGCCCACTGCGCCTGTCGACACAAATTACCGATGAGGCCATTGCCGCATTACACTTTGCGCCAAAGCCGTTTAACGCGCCGATGGAATGCCTGTTTGACGCATTTGCCGCCCACTGGCAGACAGATAGTTACGGTGATTTCTCTACGTTAGAAGCCGAAGCCCGCGCCATAATCAAAGCCGAGTTTGCCGAGCTGAAAGAGAAGCAAATCAAAGACCTGCTCGACAGCAAGCTGTGGCTGGCGCAGCGCGGATTAATGGAAAAAGCCCGACATATTCAGGCCGCGTTTGGCGATAAGCCTGGCGGCATTTCCGGCGTCAGCGATGACTTTAATCAGTTCCAGACAGACTTAAAAAGCGCGCTGAAAACCGCCGGCGTGAAGCTGGATGCCAAAGAGAACAAGCAGTTTATCGATGCCGTTACCCGCAAAAACCCGGACGCCGCGCCGGTGGTGAAGAAGGTATTAAAAGAAGACGCCCAGCCGCTGTACGGCGCGTTTGCCTATCATGGTCAGGTGGTCGAATTTGAGCAGGACGGCGATCTACGGGATAACGAAAATGTGCCGCTCAATCCCGCCGTTTCTACCACCGATTTGATTGAGAGCTACGTCAAAGCAGAAGTGTTGCCGCACGTAGCAGATGCGTGGATCAACGCCGATAAGCGCGACGCGATTGATGGCGAGATCGGCATTGTCGGCTACGAGATCCCGTTTAACCGTCATTTCTATGTGTACACACCGCCGCGATCGCTGGAGGAGATTGATGCTGATTTAGATGCGGTAAGCGTCGAGATTATGCAACTGCTGCGGGAGGTACACTCCTGATGGCTAAATATAAGGCGTATCCAGAGTATAAGGATTCTGGGGTGGAGTGGTTGGGGGAGATCCCTGCTCATTGGAAAACAGTATCTATAGCTAGGTTATTTTCCAGAAATAAACGAACTGGATACGCAGAAAAGGAATTACTTTCCGTTTATCGGGATTATGGTGTTATACCGAAATCTAGTAGAGATGATAATAATAACAAACCCTCAGAGGATTTATCGCCTTATCAACTAGTTGAACCAGATGATCTAGTGATGAACAAGATGAAAGCTTGGCAGGGATCTATCGCAATCTCAGAATATGAAGGTATCGTTAGCCCTGCATATTTTGTTTACCAACCAAATAAAATATTTTTCGAACAGGCACACCCAAGGTACGTACATTATTTACTTCGTAACCCGATTTACATCACCCAATATTTAAGCCGCTCCAAGGGGATTCGTATAAATCAATGGGACTTAGACCCTGATGAGTTCAGAAATATTGAACTCCTTTTACCAAGTAAGAGTGAGCAGCACAAAATATTCAGTTTTCTTGACCACGAAACTATAAGAATCGACAAGCTTATAGAGAAACAACAACAGCTTATTGAACTCCTAAAAGAAAAACGTCAGGCAGTGATTAGCCATGCGGTGACCAAAGGGCTAAATCCTGATGTACCGATGAAAGCGTCTGGTGTCGAGTGGTTGGGAGAAGTACCTGAACATTGGCAGGTTTTACCAACAAAAAGATTTTTCAAACTAATCACCGAACCCGCAGAAGTTAATAATAAACATGAATTATTATCAGTTTATTCCGCAATAGGAGTTGCTCCTCGCAAAGAACTTGAGCAAAAAGGAAACAAAGCAACAACTACTGACGGCTATTGGCTAGTCAAAGAAGGTGATATTATCGTCAACAAATTACTCGCATGGATGGGGGCAATTGGCTATTCTAATTATAGTGGTGTGACCAGTCCAGCTTACGATATCCTTAGAAAAACAAAAAATATCAACCCCAAATTTTATCATTATTTATTTAGATTAGAGAAAACCCAAAGGGAGTTCAAACGTTGGTCTAGGGGGATTATGGAGGTACGACTACGGTTATATTTTGATGAATTAGGTCAAATTAACATGCCCGTACCATCAAAGGATGAGCAAGATAAAATTGTTATAAAT